>DATGUX010000308.1:0-3791 GCA_035300985.1 Fodinibius sp. | reverse complement strand
TCGGGCTACGGAGCTTTTGCCCCTGTCATGGACCGGTTTCTCAAAGAGCACCTGTTTGCCGACATTTTTGAACGCGATGTGTTGACGTATCAACAGCGAGAACTGGTAACCATTTCCGCGCTCAGCAGCATGGGAGGGGTGGAGCCTATGCTGGGCGGCCACATGGGGATCGCCCTGAACATCGGCATCGATGAAATGGCCCTGCAGCAAATATTTTCCCACATCGAGCACAGTATTGGCAAGAAGGAAGCTGATAAGGGACGAGCCATTCTGGCGGAAGTAGTGGCTTCAAAAAGGAAGTAAATAATAATCCTCAATAGCGAGCAATAGATTTCAATCACCAAAAACATGGAGGTCATCATGAAAAAAATAAAACCTATTCACACATCATGCTTAGCCGTTGCCATAACCTTACTGCTGTTGCCTGCTTTCCAGGCGATGGCCCAACAAGAAAGCAACCAAATCGACACCATTTTTCCTAAAGGCGAAAAAATAGCAAACGATAATTTTAATGATCCCGTATGGGTCAATGCCCTGGTTACGGCCGATAGCGCCAACCAGAATGCGGTCGGGAATGTGATTTTTGCCTCCGGCGTGAGATCGGACTGGCATTCCCATCCGGCCGGACAAATTATACTGGCTACAGGCGGGGTCGGCTACTACCAGGAAAAAGGCAGCCCGAAGCAAATCCTCCGGAAAGGCGATGTGGTCAAGTGCCCACCGAATGTGTCGCACTGGCATGGGGCAAGTCGTGATCAAGCATTTGTTCAACTTGCTATCACCGGCCGGGAACACGGCCCTACCGAATGGCTGCGTCCCGTACGAGAGGTAGAATATCATAAATAATGAAGATGGTAACACTCGTGTTCATATCACTGAAAAACGGATGCCACAAAACAAATATTGGCCCAATTGCTCCAAAACAACAGCCGCAATCCGTGAAATTGGGAAAAGGATGCAGTAACTTATATAATAAAGTTGATAGTTTAATTGGCTATATTTTTTCTAAGTTAATTTGGATTATAAACACAAAAAGTTAAAATATCTGTTTCCGTTGAAACGGCTGTTTATAGAATTGCTCGGCTTGACCTCATGGTCTGCTAAGTACAGTCTGAGCCAAGGCTACTCAGATCATGGCTTCAAGAAAGCAGTAAATAATAATAACCGATAGCGAAACCGTAAGAATTATTCTAACCGCAGACCATAGATTTTATTCACAAAAACATGGAGATCATTATGAAAAAAAGAAAACCTCGAAAGATTAATTATAACGGATTCAGTTATATGCTCAGCAAATCCCCCCTTATTTTCTCCCTTGTTACCTTGGTAATGGCTGCTGGTCTTTTAGCCCATCCCGTATGGGCACAAGCGCAGGCCCAGGACACGGCGTCCTATCCAGTCGGAAATCCGGTGGGCCTGACGTCCGATGGCGGCTTTCAGCCGATCAGCTCCAATGCAACCGTCTACGGCGGTATGTACAGGGCAGAGGCTTGTACCTATGCTCCTGAGCGTGGTGCCATTGTCGTACCCAGCCGTGGGGCGCCCCCCAACGTTCAGACCAACGATGCCTGGATTTCCCTCCTCAACCACGACGGGTCGGCCCATACAGTACGGTGGATTGGAATTCAGCAGCCCGACCAGCGCAGCAGCCTGTCTCCCCCTCTTGTATTGAATGAGCCCATGGGTAGTGATGTTATAAATGGCATCCTGTATGTGGCCGACCGTACGGGCGCTGCAGGTCAGGATGACCCAAGTGTGGCCATTATCCACAAGTTTAGTATGCAGTCGGGCAAACCAATCGAGACGGTTCGAATCGAAGATGCTCCCTGGATTAATGATATCGAAGTTACCGAAGATGGCACCATTTACGCCACACAGACGGGTGAATTTTCGGGGCCCAACCCCAACCCGGACACATGGAAGGTGTGGAAGGTGGCACCCGGCGGCGAAGTATCTGTTTTCGCGCAAGGCGCCCCGCTTAATGCCCCCAACGGCATCGCTTTTGATCCTGACGGAAATATTGTCGTGGTCAATTTTGGGAACACCGATGTACTGACATATTCCGCCGAAGCAGAACTGCTGAAAACCGAGAACGCCGCCCAGCCGGGCACGGATGGCATTGTCATTATGCCTGATGGCACCAAATATGTAAGCAGTGTCACTGATGGAGGCGTATCCCGTATTCGCCCCGGGGAGCGGGCCGAACTGATCGCAGAAAATATCCCCAGCGCGGCTTCCATGTGCTATGACCCCGAAGCCAATCAGCTGGTGGTTCCGATGACCTCAGAGAATACGCTGGCATTTATACCGCTTGACTGATCAAACGATCATGGAAAATTACAACCGCATAAATTCTGAAATGAAATTAACAACCGCCGCAAAAAAAATGATTGGTAAATTGCCCAAAACAGTACTCGCAGTCGTTTGTATACTTGGTATAATACTTGCAGGATGTGGATCGCAAGCAGATCCTCCCCCTCCTGTCGATGAGGTTGGACTCGAACTGGTGGCCGAAGGCCTTACCGCGCCGGTAGCCCTCGCGGAGCTCCCGGACGGCAGCGGCCGGCTTTTTATTATCGATCAAACCGGCCTTATACGGATCGTAACATCCGATGGTACGCTCCTTGAAGAACCGTTTTTAGACCTTCGCGACCAAATGGTGAGCCTGAATGAGGGCTACGATGAGCGAGGCCTCCTGGGTCTGGCTTTTCATCCAAACTATGCCAAGAACGGACGCTTCTTTGTTTATTACAGCGCCCCGCTGCGCTCCGATGCACCGGACAACTTTAACCACACCAGCATCTTATCAGAGTTTCAGGTTTCAGAAGATAATACCAACAAAGCGAACCCTGCTTCTGAACAAATTGTGATGCAGATCGATCAGCCGCAATCCAATCATAATGGTGCCACCCTCGCCTTTGGCCCTGAAGACGACTACCTCTACATTTCTTTGGGTGATGGAGGTGCGGGTGACGATATGGGCACCGGCCATGTTGAAGACTGGTACGATGCCAACGCCGGCGGCAACGGCCAGGACATCACCCAAAACCTCCTGGGAAGCATCCTGCGCATCGACGTCGATAGCGGCGACCCCTACGGTATTCCTCCGGGCAATCCTTTTGTTGATGGACCGGGCCTCGACGAGATCTGGGCTTATGGCCTCCGCAATCCCTATCGGTTCTCCTTCGACATGGGCGGCAGCAACGCCCTCTACGCCGCTGATGTTGGCCAGGAGTTCTGGGAGGAAGTGAACATCGTCACTAAAGGCGGAAATTACGGATGGAATGTGAAGGAGGGCACCCACTGCTTCGATGCCGAAAATCCCACACAAGTGCCCGAGAACTGCCCGGACACGGTAGGTGAAGGACATCCTCGCGCGGGCGATCCGCTGACTGATCCAGTCATTGAGTATGCAAATACCAAAAATCCTGAAGACGGGCTGGGCTTGAGCGTAATCGGTGGCCATGTCTATCGTGGAAGTCTCCTGCCCCGGCTCGATGGGCGCTATATTTTTGGTGACTGGAGTACTTCTTTCGGGTCGCCAGACGGTTCAATATTTGTAGCAAACGCCCGTGAAACCGGCTTGTGGGAGTTAAATAAGTTACGTATTGCAAACTCTCCCGACGGGGAACTGCATCGTTTTGTGCTCGGCTTTGGGCAAGATGCAGATGGCGAAGTATATGTATTGACGAAGGATAACACGGGCCCTGCCGGAAATACGGGTAAGGTTTTTAAACTCATCAAACCGAAGCAGGGCAACCCATAAAAACTAATTTTTTATGCCACTATGC
>DATGUX010000307.1:0-3594 GCA_035300985.1 Fodinibius sp. | reverse complement strand
CCATAATTTGTGAGGTTCTCCTTCCTGGGTTTTCTATATTTCTTGAGCCCGCCAGGTCTTACGCTTGAAAATGAAGCTACTATCCATATCCCTTCCAACTATATAGACTGAAACCGATATTCAAAATTGTTTACACCGAATTGTACAAGATGTATTTGCAAAAACTCAATCCCAATTTAAACAAGTCGATTAGACAGTTAATAATTATCCCCAAAGCTATATACTTAATTATGCCTTGGCCGTTTGAATAAGATGCATGAAGAATACCCTCCTTCCTGACCTGTTTGACTTTCCTTCAGATAACCAGTCAACGTGTACTAAAATAGATTGGACAACTGCCACTTTTCTGCTCTATTTACTCTATGGATACGGCTGGACTCTTCCTGCTTTTTCGTTTATATCCCCGTCGTATATTCTTCGTACCTTCTCCGTGCCAACACCGAGGAAACACGGAGAAGGTACGGAGGAGATACGGAGGAAGTACGGAGCAGATATTACTTAAATAGCAGGTTGAAAACCGCTTGGTAACCTCTCAAAGACACAGATCTATCTTTCTATATGGTCTCACGGAAATACAACTAAAAAGAAGTAAATTCGAGGGTCCAATATTGATCGGATATTTTCTGATTAACAATGGAAACGTTTATTTTATTTGTTTAAAAAGTCTTTGCTAATTAATTTTCGGTTATCGTTTCAGGCCTATAGTAATCCATAGTATTTGTCGGATTATTATCTATAAAATAAACTCCTAATTTACCTAAAAAACTATCACCTCGCTAAACTGCAGTTGGGTATGGTAAAATACTTATGCAAATTTTAATCCATTGACTCATTTATTTCTGAGATCTCTTATCTAAAAAATACCTTACGGACCAAAATGCCAAGATATATATAATTGGCTTACCCCCCCTCATTCTACTAAAGTATTTTCTAAAAAACATTTTGCAATTTTCAAAAATATTCCATCTTTTTTGAGTGTATTAATCACACTTTTCAAATTCCAGGACCGAATCTAATTCAAATTAACGATTATGAAAATATTAACGGGATGGTTTTTAGTCGTCTGCTTAGCCTTAGCCGGTATCAGCTGTGATGCTCCTCAACGGCAAGAAGCAGATGACCAACCACGAAAAATCGAAGTTCTTTTTCTTGGCCATGACAGTGAACATCACAACAGCGAAGCCTATGCCCCTATCCTTGCTTCAGCTTTGGCAGATGATGGCATCAACTTTACGTATACCGAAAATCCGGATGACTTAAACGAAGAAAATCTTGCCAAATACGACGCTCTTCTTCTTTACGCCAATCATGAAGAGATAACCGATTCTCAAGAACAGGCACTACTCAACTTTGTGGAAAACGGAAAGGGATTTTTGCCCATCCATTCGGCGAGTTTTTGCTTTAGAAATTCCGAAGCATTTGTGGATCTCGTAGGCGCACAGTTTAAAGAACATGGTACCGGCACGTTTACTGCAGATATTATTAACAGAGATCATCCCATCACTGAAGACCTTGAAGAATTTGAAACCTGGGATGAAACCTACATCCACACCATGCATAACGAGGAAAACCGAACGGTGCTGATGGAGCATGAAGGTGAAGACTATACTGAACCTTGGACCTGGGTGCGAACGCAAGGCGATGGAAAGGTTTTTTATACGGCCTATGGACACGATGAGCGCACGTGGACAAAGCCCGGTTTTCAGGAGCTGGTGAAAAATGGCATCATCTGGTCGGTCAGCGACCAGGTACGCGAGAACTGGGAGGCTTTTGCATCCACTATTCCTGAATTAGAGTACGAAGATCGCGAAAACATCCCCAATTACGAGGAGCGCGATCCCGCTCCCCGCTTCCAGCTTCCACTCTCTCCCGAAGAATCACAAAAGCATATTCAGGTACCGGTAGGATACGAGCTTGAACTTTTTGCATCAGAGCCCGATATCATCAACCCGATAGATATGGCATGGGATGAAAAGGGGCGCCTCTGGGTCATAGAAACGGTGGATTATCCCAATACTGTGCGGGAAGAGTCCGGCGTGGGCGATGACAAAATAAAGATTCTCGAAGACACGGATAATGATGGCAAGGCCGATAAGGTAACCGTCTTTGCGGATAGCCTGAATATCCCCACCAGTCTTACGTTTGTTAACGACGGAATCCTCGTTTCTCAAGCCCCGCACTTCCTGTTCCTCAAAGATACGGACGGAGATGATAAAGCGGATATCCGGGAGGAAATTCTCTCCGGCTGGGGCACTTTTGACACGCATGCCGGTCCCTCGCACCTGCAATATGGTTTTGACAATCAAATCTGGGGTTCTGTCGGTTACTCCGGCTTCGAGGGTGTTATGGATGGGGATTCGGTCAAATTTCCCCAGGGATTTTATAAATTCACCACCGACTTCGATGATATCGACTTCGAATATCTGACTACCACCAGCAACAACACCTGGGGATTAGGCTTCAACGAAACGTTCGACGTATTTGGATCAACTGCCAATAATACGCACGTCGTATATATGGGCATCCCGCAGCGCTATTACGGGGATTATGAGTGGCCCGAGGGGACCGAACGGCAGCGATGGAGCGCTGGCCGAAAGAAGATCGACGGCCATTATGCCATGCACCCCATCACCCGCAACTACCGTCAGGTGGATGTGTTCGGTGGATTTACTGCGGCCTCCGGCTTTCAATTCTATACAGCCCGGCAATTTCCGGAGGAGTACTGGAACCGTATTGCTTTTGTGAGTGAACCTACCGGGGGACTTACCCACCGGGCGATTATCGAAGAAAGCGGGGCCGGCTTCACTGAAAAAGACGGCTGGAATATCTTTGCCGGCCATGACGAGTGGGTCTCCCCTGTTCAAGCCAAAGTAGGTCCGGATGGTTCGCTCTGGATTGCCGACTGGTATAACTTTATTGTGCAGCACAATCCCACTCCCACGGAAGAACGCGGCGGTTATGATGCCGAAAGCGGTGAAGGTAATGCCTATAAAAATCCGCTGCGCGACCGTAGCCACGGCCGTATCTATCGCCTGGTTTACACCGGTTCCCAGCCGAAGGAACCGATCAGTCTTAGCCGGGATATCCCCGAAGAGCTGGTTCAGACCCTGAAAAGTGATAATATGTTTTGGCGGATGACAGCTCAGCGTCTGCTGGTAGAACGCGGCAAAACCGATGTGCTTCAGGATCTTTATAAGCTCGTTGGAAATACACAGGCGGACGAGCTGGGACTCAATACCGCTGCCCAGCATGCGCTGTGGACCATCCACGGTCTGGGCGCGTTGGGTGGGAGCAACGAAAAGGCTTTAGAGGTAGCAAGCCGAGCCTTGGAGCATCCGGCAGCCGGTGTCCGTAAAGCTGCGATTAAGGTTCTGCCCCGAAGCCCCGAAACCAACCGGGCCTTGCTTGAGTCGGGCGTTTTGCACGATGCCGACCCGCAAACCCAGTTGGCTTCTATTTTAGCTACAGTAGAAATGGAACCGTCGGATGAGATTGGCCAGGCGCTGCAGGAGCTAAGTCAAAACGATGACGTTATAACAGATAAGTGGCTGGCTGAAGCGTTAAAACTGGCAGCTGATAAACATGAGACGGGCT
>DATGUX010000306.1:0-2004 GCA_035300985.1 Fodinibius sp. | reverse complement strand
GGGTCCGTAAATTTTGTGGGCACTCATGCTCAGGAAATCCAGGCCAAGCTCGTCCACATCCACCGGGATTTTCCCGATGCTTTGCACCGTGTCGGAGTGGAAGGGGACCTGATGCTGTTTGCAAACCTCAGCGATCTCTTTGAGCGGATTAATCGATCCGATTTCGTTATTGACGTGCATCAGCGAAACAATCGCGGTGTTTTCCGTGATGGCATCCGCTACTTTTTCCGGCTTAATGCACCCGTTTGGATCGGTCTCGGCATATACCGGCTGAATACCGCTTCGCTTGAGGGCTTCTGCGGAATGAAGGACGGCATGATGCTCCACATGTGAAGTGACCACTTCGGTTTTTCCCGTAGCATTCACAGCCCCTTTGATGGCCGCGTTATCGCTTTCCGTACCGCCACTGGTAAAGATAATTTCAGCCGGTTCCGCACCGATGGCTTCTGCAATTGTTTCCCGTGCTTCTTCAACCGCCACTTTGGCTTCGTTTCCCAGCTGATGGGCAGAGTTAGCATTGCCAAAATGTTCGGTAAGATAGGGCATCATGGCCTCCAATACCCGCTCGTCGAGAGGGGTAGTGGCAGCATGATCGAAGTAAACAGTCTTCATAGGTTGTTGAGTCGATGCGTTAATATTAGTATTCAAATATATTCAAAATAGAATAGAAAAACAGCCCAAGGATTCGATCGGTTAAGGTATCTAATCAAGAAAATCTCCGAGGCCCTGCCTCGGGGTCAACAGAGGAAAGTTTGAAACCTTAGGTTTTCATTAAGACCATGGAATGAACTTTTTCTTTGAGTTCTTTGCAGAACAAATATAGGGCCCTGAGCGGAGTCGAAGGGACCGGCTTTATTCGCAATAATACGGTTTTTTGGTAAAGGGGATGACCTTAATGAAGCCTTAACTATTTAGATTCCATCTTGTGTCTCGTATTTTTTGGACAGCTTCATTGTTTATTATTACCATTGAACTATGGAAACGGTTACCGTATTTTGGGACCCAATTTTAATACAACAGCAAGAAGCTATGAATAAGATGACGCTTAAGGATGTGCAGCTTGAAGGCAAAAACGTGCTGATGCGCGTAGATTTTAATGTGCCTATGAAGGACGGGACAGTAGGAGATGACAACCGGATGCGCCAGGCGCTTCCGTCTATTGAATACGTAATTGAGAGGGGAGGGAAGCTGATTCTTATGAGTCACCTCGGCCGGCCGGGCGGAGAGCCGGATGCTTCACTGAGCCTGCAGCCGGTGGCCGAGCATCTGCAAACGCTGGTTGATGCCAAGGTCCATTTTGCCCCCGATTGCATTGGCACTGAGGCTGTCGCCGTTATTGAACAGGCCGCGGCCGGAGACATTATACTGCTGGAGAATGTGCGATTTCATAAAGGGGAAAAAGCCAATGATGAGGAGTTTTGTAAGCAGCTGGCCGCTCACGGTGATCTGTTCTGTAATGACGCTTTTGGAAGCAGTCACCGGGCGCACTCATCGGTAGCGGGGGTAACTCGCTTTTTGCAGCCGGCAGTATCAGGCTTTTTGCTCGAAAAGGAGATTAAATATCTAAGCGGAGCGGTCAATGATCCCAAACGGCCCTTTGTGGCCATTCTTGGAGGCGCAAAAGTCTCCGACAAAATTGGGGTCATCGAAAATCTGCTGGATAAGGTGGATACTATAATCATTGGCGGCGGCATGACCTACACTTTTTACAAATCCAGGGGATTGTCGATTGGCGATTCGCTGGTGGAAGAAGAAAAAGTAGAACTGGCCGGAGAGCTGATGCAAAAAGCCAAGGACAAAGACGTAAAATTTATGCTTCCGATGGATTCGGTGGTTGCGACCGAGTTTAAGGATGATGCCGAACATAAGGTGGTGGATGAAGAGGGCATCGAGTCCGGTTGGATGGCCCTTGATATCGGCCCGCAGACTTCCATCGCCTACGGCAATATCATCAAAAATGCACAGACCGTGGTGTGGAACGGTCCCATGGGTGTATTTGAAATG
>DATGUX010000305.1:0-2747 GCA_035300985.1 Fodinibius sp. | reverse complement strand
GAGACCATCTTTCCGGTAACCAAGCGTAAACTGATGCAGCAGCTGCACGCTGAGTCTTGAAGGGGTAGTAAGTATTGAGTGCAAAGTAAAAAGCCTAAGGTCCAGGGCACTTTATACTTAATACTTTTTACTTTCGACTTGAATTGACTATTGCCAGCGTGCACCTTGATACACACACCAAATTCTTTTCCGAGTTGTGAATTTTTATTTCCCAGACATGGATTTTACGTCCGCGGCTAATGGGACGGGCTACACCTTGCACCTGCAACCCTTTTTTGACGGAGCGAATATGATTGGCATTAATCTCGATACCTACTGAGGTTTGTTCGGTACCTTTTAAGTTTAGCCAGGCGCCGACCGAAGCCAGCGTCTCTGCCAGTACTACCGAGGCCCCGCCGTGCAGGATCCCGAAAGGCTGTATGGTGCGCTCATCTACGGGCATGGTCGCTCTAATTTCATCCTTTTTTATTGAAGTAAATTTGATATCGAGATGATCGCCCATATGCTGCTGCCGGGAATCAAAAAAGAGTTTTACGCGTTCTTGTAGTTCAGGTTGGATATACATAAATAATGTTTTACAATTAGGAAGTTGGTGTTGATAATAGGGACGATGCAAGTAAAAATGAAATAAGTCTATTAATTTATCCTTCAGATGGCTATAGAGAGGGATGAAGTTAACTTTATTTTAAAGGGTGACACTATGAGTTACGAACCTACAACGATTATATCAGAAGTTGACAAGGGATTAAAAAAGCATGATAAGGAAGTGCTTTTCGCAACCAAAAGGGGAGGTCAGTGGCTTGAAACCGGTAAAGAGGAATTTCAGTCGAAGGTGCGAAAGCTGGCACTGGGACTTTATGAGCTGGGAGTACGCCGCGGCGATCGGGTAGGCCTGCATTCCGAGAACAGCACCGAATGGCTTATTTGCGATCAGGCCATCCTTTCACTTGGAGCAGCCAATGTTCCAATATTTACCACACAGCCCGGAGAGCAGATCGAGCATATTCTTGAAAATGCCGGGGTGAAGGTTCA
This sequence comes from Fodinibius sp., assembly GCA_035300985.1. Taxonomy (GTDB): domain Bacteria; phylum Bacteroidota; class Rhodothermia; order Balneolales; family Balneolaceae; genus Fodinibius. The sequence continues at coordinate 1,715 of DATGUX010000305.1, read as the reverse complement.
TATTGTGTCCAATGACAAGCTCTTTGGACAGAGTAAATCACTGATCAAAGGTATTGAAAGTGTGGAACAGGTCATCACCATTTATGGCACCCCCGGACAGGACGTGCTTGCTTTTGAACAGCTTCTGGAAAAAGGGGCTCAAAAGGATAAAGAGAATCCCGAACTTTTTGATAAGCTTAGGTCCGAAATTAAGCCCGAAGATCTGGCAACGCTGATCTATACCTCAGGCACTACGGGCGACCCCAAAGGGGTGATGCTAAGCCACTGGAATATTGCATCCAATCTGCTGGCATCCCGGGAGCGGGTACCTTTTGATGATGATGTGCAGGAAGGACAGCGGATGCTCTCCTATCTGCCGCTCTCGCACGTTTTTGAACGACTGATCACCTATCTGTATATACGGCTGGGCTACCCTATCTACTATATTGAGGATATTAATGAAATTCGCGAGGATTTTGAGTACGTAAAACCCTACTATTTTGCCACGGTTCCGCGGCTGCTGGAAAAAATACATACCGGCGTTAAAGTAAAGGGACAAGAGATGAGCGGCCTTAAAAAGCGGCTATATTACTGGGCTGTGGGGCTTACCGAAGATTATGATCCCGAACACCCTCCAAACGGATTGGGGGCGATTAAGCACGCAATTGCGGATAAGTTAGTTTATTCCCAAATACGAGAGCTCTTTGGCGGCCGGCTGTTAGGCGTAGTTAGCGGGGGAGCGGCACTGTCAACCACACTTTTCCGCTTTATGAATGCCATTGGATTTATTTGCCTGCAGGGTTATGGACTCACCGAAACCTCACCGGTGCTGTCGGTTCATGATACAGATCATATGCGGGTAGGCAGCTCGGGGCCGCCGCTGTCCAATGTGGAAATTAAAATTGCAGATGACGGAGAAATACTGACCAAAGGCCCGAATATCATGATGGGCTATTATAAAAATAAAGAGAAAACTGATGAGGTATTTACCAAAGACGGTTGGCTGATGACCGGAGATGTGGGCAAGATGGAAGACGGCAATCTGTTTATTACGGATCGTAAGAAATCGGTATTTAAGCTTTCAACCGGCAAATATGTGGCGCCCCAGACGATTGAAAACCTCTTGACCGGCAGTGGATTTATTGAACAGGCCGTTGTTCTTGGCTACAAGCGAAAGTTCTGTTCGGCCCTGATTGTCCCAAATTATGAAAATGTATCCAAAAGGCTGAAAAGCCGTGGCAAAACGGTCGGCGAGGATATGAGTAACGATCCCAGTGTGCGGGAGCTTATTCAGCGAGAAGTAGATAGCATCAATAAAAGCCTTTCGCCATGGGAGACGGTGAAGAAATTCGTGCTGCTGGCCGATCCCTTTACCATCGAGGCCGGAGAGCTGACCCCCACTCATAAGACCAAGCGTCCAAAGGTAAAGGAACATTACGAAGAGGAAATTAATTCTATGTATGAAGAAGCGGAAGAAGGCCAGGAAGCCTGACATTTTTTATTGGACCAAATATCATTGATTCAACTTTTAAAACACGATCATTTTTATGTCTCACTCAAAGTATTCGATCCAGAAAGTTGCGGTTTTAGGTTCGGGAACCATGGGCAGCCAGATTGCTGCACATTGTGTTAATGCGGGCCTTCAGGTGTGGCTGCTTGACCTGAAAGATGATGAAGCAGAAAACCCGAATCAGCGCGCGGTTGATGCCATCAAAAAGCTGGGTAAAATGAATCCT
>DATGUX010000304.1:0-5136 GCA_035300985.1 Fodinibius sp. | reverse complement strand
TTTTTAATGGCAAAAAAGGAGAACGCAGACAACACGCGATCTTATCTTAAAAAAGTACTTATTCTGGTTCTCATTGTAATGGCTGTAACCCTGATGGTGATGTTTGTAGGACAGGTCATCGACACCCTGTTGGTGATCTTTGCGGGTATTTTATTGGGTACTATTTTACGGGCCGCCCGGGATGGTATCCACCGACTGCTGCACATCGGGCATAAGCTTTCGCTGGTGGTAGTGGTAGTCTTGTTTTTAGGTATTATTAGTTCGGCTGCACTTCTGCTGGCCCCCGATATCTATAACCAGGTAAATGACTTGAGGGAGGAAGTGCCCGCAACCTGGGAGACCGTTAAAGAGAATATATCGGGATTTGGATGGGGGCGCGAGCTGGCCGAGGAAAATCCCCGGGTTACTGATTTTTTTGAAACGCCGGGTGAAAGTAAAAATACCGGCGAGGACCATGATATGACCTCCAGTATTTTGGGAGGGCTCTCGACTGTAGCTGCCATTCTCGCCGGCTTTGTACTGGTTATCATCATTGCCATCTATATTGCTGCCGAGCCCCAATTGTATACGGAGGGATTTATCAGGCTGTTCCCCCGAAGGCGCAGAAAACGAGTCGTCGAAATCATGGATGAAATATCCCGGACCATCCAGTGGTGGCTGGTTGGACAGTTGGCTTCCATGGTTATTCTGGGCACGCTGGCTACCTTTGGGCTTTGGCTTTTGGGCGTTCCTTATCCATTGCTGCTGGGTACCTTTACCGCTGTTATGACCTTTATTCCTAACCTTGGACCTATTATTGCAGTTATTCCCACTTTACTTATAGCCCTAACGGTAGGTGTGGATACAGCTATCTACGCAGCTATTTTCTATACGGTACTTCAATCGATTGAGGGATATTTTATTACGCCGATGATTCATCGCCATGCTATTTCGGTACCACCCGTACTGATTATTACCGTTCAGTTTTTACTCTATTATTTGGTTGGATTTATGGGCGTTTTTCTTGCCATGCCGTTAATGGGGATTGTGATGGTGCTTGTAAAGCGACTCTATATCGAAGATATCCTCAATGATCCGCTGGAAGAACATACTGACTATGATACCGGAGGGGAGACCATATTTTGACTCATAAGCAGCCCGCGGCCTGCAATAATACAGGGGCAGAAAAATATGATAATATCGATTCAAAATGAATCCTGATATTAGTACCTTGAGCACCACATTTAATTCGATGGAAACTGCTGTACCTCTATGACAGATAAATCTATAATCTATACCGGCATGTTTATGCTGCTGGTATTTACCTTTGCGGCTATGCTGCAGGCTAACTGGAAGATTATCGGCATTTCATGGATCGCATTTGGAGCTATGGCTTTAGCCATACCTTTGGGACGGCGGGCCGCGAGTAAGCGAAATTTAACAAGCTTAGTTGCGGGATACGGTTTGGCCAGTGGCGCTATGATAACCAGCGCGGCTATTTTTTTGGTGCCGGAAGCCATGGGCTTTCACCCGGTATTCGGGGGGTTGGGCATTGCGGCGGGCATCATGGCCGGCTTTGCCATCCATACCTTAAATCACGGATTAACGCACAGTTCTATTCCTACCGATCCCGTGGTGATAGAATTAACCTCTCACTCACTGGCGGACGGGCTCATCGTGGGGATCGTTTATGCCGTTATGCCCGAACTGGGACTGCTCTTGGGGGTGGCTATCATTTCACACAAAGCTCCGGCCGGCTATGCTGCGGCCCGCCGGTTGTGTTTGCGTGGGCAGTCAGCCTCCTTGATGCTGCTTCCTGCCATGGCTACCGGACTGGCCGCACTGCCGGTAAGCCTGTTGAGTATTCCCGCTAATGCTACGGCAAATGCACTCATATTTGGATTTGCTACGGGCGTGTTTTTCCATGTGGCTATCGACTTTTTGCCGGAGTGTGAAGTAGGAGGGATCATTTATCAGGAAACAGACCTGAGTGAGCATGAGCACCACACCTTAGATAAGTATCGGAAGTGGGCCGTACTGAATACCTTTGTCGGCGGGCTCATAGTCTTTTTGGCCTGGTATGCCGCTTATGGAATGGCGGGCTGACAGCATCGGAATTTCAAAAAAGGGACTAATAACGATAAACAAATTTCCGGGAACTAACGCTTACTCTTTTTCTTTTGAACTCATCTTATTTTTAAATGAAGCAAAGGTCAGGCTGTGCTCCTCGACGCCTTCTGTACCCAGCAGATAGCCAACGGGCTTCAGGCTTTCTTTATTCTCACAGATAATTTTGAGGATAGCCAAATAAGGAATGACCATAAACATTCCCGGAAGCCCCCAGATCATACCCCCGGCGATAAGAGAAAGAATGGTCACAAGCGGATTAATCTTGACGTAAGAGCCGGTGATATTAGGGGTAAGGATATTGTTCTCAATAAACTGAACGATAAAGAATTGGATTACAACGCCCAGTGCCAGCCCCGGCGTTTGGGTAGCCAGCACAAAAATAAAGGCGATGGCGTAGCCAATGACGGTGCCTAAATAAGGAATGAGGTTAAAGATAGCGGCAATAAGCCCAATCAGCAGCGCATACTTAACACCGATGAGATAAAAACCCAGGGTGTTAAGGCCCACCAGTAGAAAAAAGACGATGAACAGTCCTTTCATATAGTTGGGGACAACCTCCGCAGCCTGATCAATGATATTTTGCGTTGTGTCTTCCTCTTCTTCAGGAACAAGCATTGATACAAAGGATCGGAATTTATTGCGATAGAACAGTAATAGAAAAGTATATACGGGAATAAGTCCAATAGTGAGAATCGTATTGGCCGATCCGACAAAGAGCTGCGATATATACTGGCCTGATCCTTTGATGCTTTCCATAACAGAGTCCAACTGTTCGGCTGTTACGCCAAAAGTACGTCCCAGTGCCCATCGGAAGCGCGTAATATTAGCATCGATTTGAGCTTGTATATCAGGCAAGCTATCTGTAAAGGCAATGATAAGCAGTGTTAACCCATAAATAATACCGGCGGCCAGAGCAAAAGAGCCAATAATCAGCAATAGGTTTGTGGCAATGCGCGGGAGACCAACTTTCTCCATCCTTACAGCAGCAGGGAAGAGGAGGTACGCAAACAGGACCGACAAGAAAAGGGGTACCAACAGCATCCGGGTGATAATCAGAGCAGCAATAATTGAAAAGAGCAGAAGAAAACGGATTAGATACCGAAGGGCGATTGGATATTGGTCCATAATAAGCGTATCAATTTGTAGTTTAAAACAGGAGAGAGACCTATCGAGCTTATGTTGAGACGTGTGGCTTGCCAAGTTTTGCTTGCACTTCTGAAGCTAATTCCTCGATCTCTTTCCCACTAATTATTCGGGCTGCTTCCAGCGCACATCCCCAGGAGAGCGTTACGCCCGCACCGCCATGACCATAATTATGTATAATTTGCTTTCCATTCACTGTTTCCTGTTCCAGCCGCAGGCTTTTGGTGCTGTTTCGTATATAACGATAGCCGGCTGAGACCGTCAAATCACTGATATCACCGAGTTGACTTCCAAAAGAATGACGGAGAATATCCTCATTAAGATCAACAATCTGTGCCGGAAAGGAAATGTTACCGATCGTATAATTTGGAGCGTGAGTAGCCTTTCCCTTCGCTTGGTAACGACCATCATGCAGTGTTCCCGGCTGGCGGCTGCCGCCTATGACCCAGCCGTCTCGTCGAGGATAAAAATATACGTCACAAGCTTTGCCGTTAGCATCGGAATAGACCTCGCTGCGGGGCGTATAATTATAGGAGACAGGCGTGCCGGTTTGGTCGGTTACCGGAGCGGCCCCGGTCTTATGGAGCAGGTGACCGCGAAGCACCATTCGACTGTCGGAGGGATCTTCAAAAAGAGCTGCACTGCCGGCTCCACTGCAATTAATGATCGCAGAAGAGTCAAGGCCGGAAATATCATCAACGGTAAGTTTTTTTTGTTTGATGCGTCCGCCAGACTCGTTGTAGAACTCGATTAAAGCCCTAAAATAACGGGGCCAATCGGCAAAGAGACAGTCAAACCTCCAGCCATATACCTTATCGATTTCCGGCCGGCAGGGAATTTTCTTGTTTTCTAACTCATCAATGGGGATAAAGTTATGCATCCAGTTCTTGTAGGCAGGCCACTCGGTGGGCTCCTCAAAAATTTCAAAGTGTTTATGGATATCTACTCCGGGAAACTGCCTGTGGTGAAGCGTATTGAAGAGCGTTTGTGCGTACTTGAATAGAGGAGCAAGTTGCGCTGAATAGGTTGAGCGGGGAATAATAGAGGCGGCCGGAAACAGACTGGCAAACTCAGGATGCTTTTTTTTATCTGTTATACTATCGTAGGTCTTCTCTGCAATAATCTGCGTATCATAGCCCAGCAACTGCATGGTCAGGGCGGTTGTTATGCCTGAGACCCCTGCGCCGATGATGATAATCTTGTTACTTTCCATTGATGAAAACTATTGATTTATTATTCGCGATTCAATTTTGCCAGGGCAGATGATCCAGATCCATATTGCCGCCGCTGATGATAATGCCCACTCGTTTGTTAGCGGTATTAATATGGTGAAGCGCTGCAGCTACGGGAACGGCAGAAGACGGTTCAATGATAATTTTCATGCGCTCCCAAACGAAGCGCATAGCATCGATAATTTCCTGTTCTGTAACGGTAACAATATCGTTTACGTGGCGCCGGATGCAGTTGAAGGTTAGCTCGCTCAGCGAGGTTCGCAAGCCGTCGGCTACGGTATCTGTACTTTGTACCGGATGGCGCTTGCCGGTTGTAAAGGACAGGTAAGCATCATTGGCCACCTCAGGTTCCGTGCCGATGATTTTTATATTATCAGATATGCCCGAAGCGGCAATAGCGGTTCCGCTGAGCAATCCGCCTCCACCCACCGGAGCCAAAACTATATCCAGCCCGGGCTCATCTTCCAGCAGCTCCAGGGCCGCCGTTCCCTGTCCCGCAATAATATGCGGGTTATCATAGGGATGAATGAAGGCTGCGCCGGTATTATCTACGACCTGACGGAGCGTCTCTTCGCGCGCTTGCTGCGTGGATTGACAAAAGGTTATTTGGGCTCCATAATCACCTACCGCATCAACCTTTACTTTAGGAGCA
>DATGUX010000303.1:0-2914 GCA_035300985.1 Fodinibius sp. | reverse complement strand
CTGGATGCCATCAGGAGCGCGGTCAGTGATACGGCCTTCAGCCACAATCAACAGATTCAGGCTCGTGGATCCCATTTGAATCTGCAGGTGCCGCAAACGCTGATCACCGGCTTTAAAGCTAACCACTTTACTTATAGCGGCTCTGTTGATGCCGGCAAAAAGCTTTTTTGGCAAGAAGGTAACCAAAAAATAACCATGGATTCCCTGACCTGGACCCCTATGCCCTCTTTCCAGGAAAACTACCGCTTCATTATTCAAGGTTTCGAATACCAGCCGGATGCCATTCCCTTTCAGAAGGCAGAGTTTCATGCTGCGCCCGCTGCCGGTTCTGATCTGATGGAAATTCATGCAGAACTAAAATCAGAGCTGGCTCTTGTTTCAGCCGACAGTAAGATCGAGTTCAGCCAGCCGACGGGCACTTCACGCCTGCAAGATGCCCGGATAACCGTCACCGACTTCTCTCCTTCCTTTAAGCGGGTATTGGAAAATGTTGAGCAACTGCTGTCGATCTCTCTGCCCCGTAACGAGCAAGGAATCGTCATTCCGCTAAAGGGAACACTTGCCAACCCTCAATTTGGAAAATAGGGCCGGTTGGAGCAAAGACGAGTGCTTAACCCAAATTTCTTGGTCGATAATCCGGGTTAACTTAACCCTGGATCTAAAAAGCCTTGAATATATCTGCTCGCCCGAAAAGCCTGCCTGCGCCTTTTGAATGCCCGGGACATCAACATTCAACGAAGAACAGCGGGGCTTGGTAATCTGTCGACCCTAAAAGTCTCTAACGCCATTCTTCATCTGCCGGACTCTGCAAAACTTCTCTCAGCCTACTCCTCTGTTGCTTCTCCTTCGGGGGTTACTTTGGCCTCATCATTGCCCTCAGGCACATCGTAGGGCTGTTGCGTTTCCGCTCCATAATCCGGACGACGGCTCAGCAATATATATCCCAACCCACCGCTCACTAATGAGCCTAATAGAATGCCTATTTTAGAGAATTCAAGAATTTCGAAGTCTGTAAATGAAAGGTTAGCAATAAAAAGCGACATGGTGAACCCAATACCAGCCAGTAGCGCAACTCCGTAGACCGTTTTCCAGGTCTCTTTATTATCAGACAAGTTAGTGAAACCGGCTTTGGTGAGTAACCAGGTAGAGCCCAAAATCCCCACCTGCTTTCCAATGAAAAGCCCGATCGCAATACCGTAGGTAAGGGTAGATACAAAAGCGTGACCCATAACTTCGGCATTGAACTCTATCCCCGCATTGGAAAAGGCAAACAACGGCATAATTACAAAATAGACCGGCGTATAGAGCTTGTGCTCTAACCGATGGAGCGGTGACTCAGCATGATTCACTGTTGTATCCATATGATGCAACGCCTGCTCCCTGGTGACGGGCAGATCATCGTCTTCGGCCTGTTGAAAAAGATCAAAGCCTTTCTGGGCATACTCCTTAAGTTTTTCCACGCCCCAACTCCGGCTGGCAGGAATAGCGAAGCCCAGTACCACACCGGCGATCGTAGCATGTACACCTGACTTTAAAACGGCCCACCACATGATAAAACCGATGATCATATAGGGAGATAGTTTATTCACGCCTCTATAATTTAAGAGCAATAATATCAGCAAACATACACCGGCTACTCCCAGGGCAACCATGCTGATCTCCTCAGTATAAAAGAAAGCAATTACCAGTACGGCAATAAGGTCATCAACCACAGCTATGGCCGTTACAAACACTTTTGCCCAAACAGGCACGCGCGAGCCCAGCAGAGCCAGCACCCCAATGACAAAGGCAATATCCGTTGCCATAGGAACAGCCCACCCATCCATATAAGCCGTTCCGCTGTTAAATCCCCAAAAAATAAGCGCAGGTATCGTGGCCCCGCCCACGGCTGCTATCGCAGGCAGCAAGGCAGATTGAACAGAAGAGAGCTCCCCGTATTTAAGCTCTCTCTTTATTTCTAAACCAATGAGAAGGAAAAAGATCACCATTAAACCATCATTGATCCAATAGTGGATGTTGTTATCAATGACAAAATTACCAAAACCCAACTGGATATGAACATCTTCCAGCATATGAAGATACCAGTCCAGCAATGGGCTGTTAGCTATTATTAAGGCAAGGATTGTTCCAAAAAGCAGCATCATGCCGGCCGCTGAATCTTTTCTAAAAAAACCAGTAATTCTATCTATTATAGTTGTTGCCACAATTCCAGATCTTAAAAAATTAATATTAGCTATAACCCAAGTAACCCCAAAAGCTGATGGTTATTCCACCAAGAATATTCATTTTTAATGGCTCAATATCGGTAAATTGACCTTTTAAAAAAAGGATTAAATCTTTTTATCCTGCTTTATCCTCAGCAAAGGAGCAACACATACAAAGCTATTTATGTAACAAGTTGAAATAACTTTCAAAGGAGGAAGAATTGCAAAAAAAATCTCTCTTTTAAGTTCTTTTCTATATTCCTCTAAAAAAATAAAATCCAATTTGTAGAAATATTTACTTTGATTAAAATGTGATTTGCTTATTTTACGACCCATTTAAAAAAAGTTGATCTTAAAACCCGCAACATGCTATGGGTGAACACCTACTCTTTGGTTTAGTTTTCGTTGTATTATTTGGCGTTGGTGCCCAATGGCTGGCATGGCGTACAAAGCTTCCTGCTATTCTTCTGCTGCTCTTGGCGGGTATTCTTGTGGGACCGGTATTGGGTCTGTTAAATCCCGATGCTCTGATGGGCAATATGCTCTCCCCTTTCATTTCGCTCTCGGTGGGTATTATACTTTTTGAGGGCGGATTGAGTTTGCGTTTCTCCGAGCTTAGAAACATCGGAGGAACCGTAATTAAATTGGTTAGCATAGGAGTCATTGTTACCTGGGTGATCAGTGCCTTTGCCGCTTTCTACCTATTCGAG
>DATGUX010000302.1:0-2659 GCA_035300985.1 Fodinibius sp. | reverse complement strand
CGTGAGTGTTCTGACAGTGGGGCCCGCCAATCCGGCTTATACTATGTTCGGGCACACCGCTATTCGTCTGGAAGATCCGCTCAACCGGATTGATCGCGTGTATAATTACGGTACCTTTGACTTTAAAGCACCCGGCTTCTTTTTTAAGTTTCTGTATGGAAATCTGGACTACTACCTTTCTGCAGCACCTTTTGAGCAGTTTAAACAAGCAAATGTGGAACTGGGACGATCCATTGTCAGCCAGTCGCTTGATTTGTCACGAAGCCAGATAAATGAGTTGACACAGACATTAGAGCGTAGCAGGAAACCGGAAAACCGTTCGTACCGATACCGTTTTTTCAGCCAGAATTGTGTTACGCAAGTAGTTGATCTGCTATCTGCCGAGGGAGTTGGACCGCCAACCGGCCAAATACAAGCAATGGCTATATCCGGGGCAACTTACCGGCAGAAGCTGGGCACATATTTAAATAGCCGACCCTGGATGCAGCTGGGCATAAATTTGATGCTTGGATCAGGAGCCGATCAGCGGCTGAGCAATGAACAGCAAATCTTTTTACCCAATGCGCTGCACCTTGCCCTTGCCAACACAACGAAAGCATCAGGAGGATGGCTGGTAGCATCTGATAAGACAATAGCAACAGCCATAAACCGGGGAGCGCATTCAACGTTGCCACCGTCGTTGGTATTTTGGATGATCTATCTGTTGATAACGGCACTGACCATAACCTCACTGCTGCAGGGCTGGCAAAGCCTGTGGATTGACCGGCTATTATTTGGTGCGGCCGGCCTGTTGGGTGTTATTATGGCCATTGGAGCCTTTATTTCGCTGCATGAACCGCTCCACAATAACTGGAATTTGTTATGGGCCTTGCCTACCCACTTGCTGGTGGCAGGGGGACTTGGAGTAGCAAATACGAAATGGCTGCGTTATTATTTTTGGCTTACACTCCTGCTCTATACGGTAGTATTAGCCAGCTGGGCGGTAATACCCCAGCAGTTGCCGGCAGCTGCCATCCCTCTGATATGCAGCCTTATGGTACGATCGGCCTATCGATTATTTGATATCACTATAGGACTCCGGGAGCGTAGACTTAGAAGAAAGAGGCCTCCATCAGCCACAGAGAATGACAAACTATTAACGGCAACCCGGCCCTGAGTGCTTGAGGCAATTTGTAACTGACTATGGTAGTGCAAGATGGATTGGCCCTATCGGCTGGAAGACAGTCAAAAAGGGAAGACCGAAGAGGCAGCCTGTAAAGTTAATTTAAAACAGATATCGAAGTAATGAATGATAAAAAGAAAAAATCTAAAAAATCAGGACTGAAGCGGACGCTGCTCGAATGGGGCGGCATTGCTGCTGTAATTGGAATACTGTATGTCACCGGACTGCATACTGAAGTGCTGGGCACCATGCAGCGGGTCATGCTGTGGACCGGCCTGTTTGATGCGGAGGGGCAGGAGGTTACTACCACCGACGGGCCCGTGCTGTCTGAATCCACTTACAGCCTTCCGTTGGTAACGCCACAAGGAAAACAGATGGAACTGAATCAGTTCAAAGGGAAGGTACTGTTTGTTAATGTCTGGGCGTCCTGGTGCCCGCCATGCGTGGCCGAGATGCCCACCATAGAGACCTTGTATAATAATGTTTCCGATAATGAAGATATCAAATTTTTGTTAATTTCTCTGGATGAAGAACCCGAAAAAGCCGTAGCCTTTATGAAGGGGAAAGAGTTTCCGATGCCCTATTATTTTCCTACTTCAGGTATGCCCAAAGTATTTCAAAGTCCCTATATCCCAAGCACCTACGTGGTATCTAAAGATGGGCAAATCATCTTTAAAAAAGAGGGAATTGCGGATTACAGCTCCCGATCTTTTCAAAACTGGTTAGTGGAGCGGGCTGAATAATGCTTAGCTTAACAGTAAGGTGTTAAAATTACTATTAACGTGCGTATGAGCAAACCAAATGATAACCTTTTAGAATAATGTTCGTATGATGCTTCCCAAAATAATGCTATTAGCTATGCTGACTGCCGTATTGGCGCTTCCGGCGACGGCCCAGGAATGGACGACTCCTATCATCGAGGGCTACGGCAAGATAAAGTACTATAAAAATACCGATCTGCAGCCGCAAAAAGATATGCAATATAAAGTGGCTTTTGATCTTAAAAGTGACAAAAAGAAGGAAGGAGTCAACGCCGGGTTGTGGAAAATGGCTCGATTTTTAAATCTCTTGGGTGCAGCCGGTGTGCCTGCTGAAAATATTAGCCTCGTTGGCGTGGTTCATGGGCCTGCTACCTTTATGATTCTAAAGGATGAGTTATACCATGAAAAGATGGGAGAATCCAATCCCAACGTAGAACTGCTGCGCAAACTCACCGATTATGGAGTAACTTTTTATGTTTGTAATCAGGCCGCTGCCGGACGTGATATTGATCCGACCCAAGATATGAACGAGTATATCAAAGAAAGTCTTTCGGCCCTTATTGATTTCCCGCTGCTGCAGCAAAAGGGCTATACCATTATGCCATAGTTTGGACATATATCACTGGAGAAGAGGCAATTACTCGATCTGAGGCCGTAATTTTTGGTGAGACGGTGCTTCGGGTATGTGGAAGCTCACTTTTGTATGGAACTCACCCTTTTCGCCCATCGGATCGAT
>DATGUX010000301.1:0-14098 GCA_035300985.1 Fodinibius sp. | reverse complement strand
GCCGGCTTTCTTCCAGTCGTACTGGAAAAATTCGATCTTGCCCGGCATACAGGCCGCACAGGTATGGCGCAAGTTAGAGGATACGCCAAATTGCTTGCCGCCAATCAGCAGCAGGATGGGTACGATCAATCCGATGAGCGGACCGGCTACATACCACGGCCAGGGTTGTTGTAAAAATCCTATCATTCGTTAGTCACCTGCATTTAAAAGTAAAAGTACATCCATTCTGCCTTTGTTTAGATCATAAAAGATACGCCCATTAAATCAACTTGTCAATACAGGTATATACATATCAGGCATTTATTATTTATGGCTTCAATTGATAAAAGTTATCCGCTTTACAAAGGCGTCACTTCCTCAGCTTTCCGTTGCAGCATCCCTGATAAACCGATTCCCTTCAGCTTATAAATGCATTTCCACTTATTTCAGCTGTTAGAGGTCGCTTTTATAACAATTCGCCACACTTATTTTAATGAAATATTAATTTCCTGAACTTTCTCTCTCATTCTCCAGGCAATTTGTTAACCGATATTGCTGATTCAATGAAAATGACGACCTCGCCATTAAGTACTATAACAATACCTGTACTAACAAGTATTGATATATACGATAAAAGTATATATCATAATATAATTGTCTAAATAAAATGGAATTATGCTAAAAGAAGGAGTTCCCCGTCATGAGCAGATCAGCAATTGGGTGCGCCAACAGATTGAATCCGGTAGCTATAGGATTGATGAAAAGCTTCCATCTGAAAATGAATTTGCCGAAAAGTTTGGTGTAAGCCGCGTAACGGTACGCCGGGCCTTGCAAACCCTTGAAAACGAGAGACGTATTTACCGCCGTCAGGGCCTGGGCAGTTTTGTAAAAGACAATCGCCCACACCAGTCCATGGTGCGGTTGACCGACTTTGTGGAAGATATGAAGCGGGCGGGTATGGAAGCTTCTTCCTCCGTCATTCAGCTCAAGCCGGTGCCGGCTCCCGAGCATATCGCTTCCATTTTAAAAATTGAGCCTGGGGACACCCTTATACGTTTAGATCGGCTACGACGGGGCGACAACCAACCCATCGCATTTGATTGTACCTGGCTGCCAATGTTTTATGGACAATTGATTGAAAATTTTGACCTTGAGGAAAATACCATCTACCGGATTTTAGAACAGGAGTACGATATTCCTGTTGAGAAAGGCCGTTATCGGATAAAGGCTAAAAATGCCGATGCCTACCTCGCTGAATATCTGGATGTTAGTGAAGGCCAAGCGTTGCTTTTGATTGACCGGCTGTCATTAACTATGGGAGAGAAACCTATTTACTATCAGCAGCGCTACTACCGCACCGATCGCATTGTATATGAACTGATGCTTGAACGAGAACAAAGCTCCGAAGCAAAAGGCGGCCCAATGCCCCTTAAAGAATTTCTGCCCATATTCAGCAGCAGCCACAAGGCATAAAACCGCGATCATTAGTTAACCATTAGGTAAAGCTTTTATCTCCTCCGCGGTGGAATGCTTTCCTAATCATCCCGCCTGGAAGCGACGGACATGGAAAAATCCTCCTCCCCGTGCTTTCCCTCTTCTCTGTCAGCGGTCTGACCGGCATCAATAACCTGAATACAAATGGCGCCGCTTATGATAAAGAGGGCCGAAATAATTTCCAGGAATGAGGGGTTTTCACCAATGCTGAGCCAGGCAATAAGCAAGGCCGCAATGGGAACCAGGTTACCGTAAAGCACAACCCGGGTCGGCCCCAATCTCCTGAGCGCCCGAACCTTAACCCACTGCCCTATGCCCACCCCGATCGCACCGCCGGCAACAATAGCAATCCACGTCCACACCCCAAGCGCAAGCCACGGTTCCTGAATGAGCGAAGGCGAAGCGATCAGCAGGTAGATCGACCCGCCGATGAGCGTTCGCAGGGCCACAATGGGGACCGATCCATATTCGCGGGCCAAAGGCTTGATGAGATGAAGCTCAATAACGGTCAGGATCAGCGCTATGATCAAAATGAGGTCACCCAGCCAGTATCCCCGGCCGGGCTGTATGCCATCCCAGGCCAGAACAATGGTTCCGGTTACGGCAAGCATAACGCCGGTATACCCATAGAAACCGAGACGCTCTGTACCAAACAGGTAACCCCAGACGGTACTTACCGCCGGTCCCAGCGCCAGCCAAAGCGAAGCCCGGGCCCCGTGCGTAAGTTCCAGCCCTTCGATTCCCAGCCAGGGTGCAAGCGTGGCTCCAATTACCGATATTAGGATGAGCCGTGGCCACTGCTCCCTTTTCAGTTTAGGCAGGAAAGGAGTGGAATCAGTGTTCTTGCGACAAGCAGACCGGTATTTAAAATACATGATCAGCAGCATGGCAGCCCCGCCCAGCGCAAACCGGGACACGCTAAAAGAGATGGGAGCCATCTCTTTTAGTGCAATTTCCGCAAGTATAAAATTAGCACCCCAGATAAAAGTGAACAGCACCAAAATACCGTGATGGGATGCAGCACCATCCTGCATATGGCCGGTATTTTTTTGTGGGGTTGAAATGGTTAAACACTCATTTTCAGGGTATGTTTATATCACTCCGTTGTAGTAGTATACTCGACCAGACCTCTTTTGTTGCTTTATTTCTTGGTTGGTACCAAGGCTTTTGCGAAACCTATACCAACATGCTTCTTCTTAAAAAAGCCATTACTACGGTTAAAGGGAGTTCCACATCCGCCCCTTAAGCAAAATTCCCTCCACAGGGTTGGTTTTAGAAAAGACCCTTTATTACTCTGTGCTACTCCTCTTCATCAGCGCCGTATAGCAGCTGCAAAAAATGGTCTTGCGGAAGAGCGCCAAAATATTCTGTCACATCTACACCTGAAAGAACTTCTTTCAACTCAGCCGGCCGGTAACGAACCCCTTTGAAACGGTCGGCCAGTTCCTCGACCGGCTCCTTACCGAAAAAGTCGCCGTAGATTTTCATATTCTCGATCCGGCCTTTTTCAACCTCTAAACGAAGATCTATTTCTCCGATATCGAAGCGGCGGCTGCGTTGAATATTAAAGTCGGGTGATTTCCCGTAGTTCCAGTCCCAGTTGCCATATTGCTTCTCACGAAGCTCGTAAACGCGCTCCCATTCCTCGTCGGTCAGGTGGTAGGTTTCAAATTCATCCCGATAATTATACAGCCCTTTTAGCAGGAGCGAGCGAAACTCTTCTATGCCCAAAGGCTCATCCAAAAATTCGTTGATATTGGCTACGCGGCTGCGTACCGATTTATGCCCCTTCGACTCTATTTTGCTCATCTTGACGTTCAGCGCGTTGACCACCTCATCCAGATCGCTGTCCAGCAGTAGCGTGCCGTGGCTCAACATGCGGCGACTGGTAGAAAACTGAGCATTGCCCGAAATTTTTCGTCCATCCACAACAATATCATTCCGGCCGCTTAGCTCGGCATCAACCCCAATATCCTGCAGCACGCGAATAACGGGATCGGTAAACTTCTTAAAATTATGGAGACTGCCCTGCTCATATTTCGTGAGGAAGCTGAAGTTCAGGTTTCCAAGATCGTGATATACCGCCCCACCGCCCGAGCGCCGGCGCACCACGTGAATACCGTTTTCTTCTACATATTCGTGATTAATTTCTTCCAGCGTATTCTGATTACGGCCAATAATGATAGAGGGCTCGTTGATATAGAACAGCAAATAGTCTTCTGAGGTATCAAAATTACGCAGGGCAAACTCTTCCATTGCCAGATTAATGCTGGGATCGGTGATGCCTTCGTTATCTATAAAAATCATAAAAAATGGAACTGTTTACTGATATGTTTATAACTCATTAAGATAACAAGGGTAACATTTTTTTCGTTTAAATGTAAGACTTCGTTATCTGTCCTTCCAAAAAATAACATAAAAAAAGGCAGCCCTGTTAAGACTGCCTCATATTGATGACTACGATTCTGAATTAGTTATAGCCGGGATTTTGTTCCAGCGTTGGTTGCCCATCAACAACGGTTCGGTCGATTTGAGGCTGAGGAATAGGATAGTATTCATTCTTGCCGGATGAAAATGAGCCGCTTGCAAAATCCGGAAAGCCCAGCTCTCCTCCTTCGTACTGGTAGAAAGCATTCAGCTTTTCATCAGCTTTTCCCCATCGCACCAAATCAAAGAAGCGGTGTCCTTCCATGGAAAGCTCAAGCTTTCGCTCAAAATGAACCGCCTGGCGAGCGCTTTCCTTACTGGAAAAAGCAGAATGACCTGCAGGATAAGTGCTGATACTATAATTAGGATCTTTATACTCCTGCCAATTAGCGGCATTGCTTGCATCGCCTTTCAGCAGCACAAAAGTAGATTTGGTATCCGTCCGCACCACCCAGTCACCAGGCTTGGCATCCTGTGAAGTCATTTCGGCCTCGCTGCCAACCGTAGCCAAGGCAAAGGCCTTATTTTGAGTATAATCTACCCAGCCGGCCCCATAGGTATCATCAGCAACCCGACCCCGCACTCTGTTCACATATTGGCGCGCCTGATCCAGGCTGCCTACTTCTACTTCAGCTTCGGCGGCCCACAGCAGAACATCATCGAAGCGGATGATATCATAATTGACGGCGCTACCCGGAGCCCATTCATTGTTATTGCCAAATTTGTCCGCATTTTCCTGCCGGTACACATGCTTAAGCGGGTTATAAGGCCCTCCGTAAGTCTGGTCGCGTACCCATTGCGCTCCGGGGTGGGGGCCCCAGTCTTTATATGGAACACCACGGCGACCTACCGAATAATCCAGGCGCGGATCCACGCTCGTTTCAGCTATGGTAAATGCTTCATTCGAAGCAATACCCATATCATTTTCCAACATATGGTCGTTATAACTGTCCGGCATCGGCAGTCCCTGCGCGTTGGTCTGAAAAGAGTTGACCAAATCCTGCGTAGGCTGATAGAATCCGCAGCAGTTAAAGGGACTCCCGTAGGGATAATTCAGCATATCTTCCTGCCGGGAATTATCGATCGTGCCTGTTCCATCGGGACCGGTATATTGGATGGAAAAGATTGACTCGGTGCTGTTCTCGTGGTCGGCCCGAAAATTATAGCCATAGTTATCCTGCAGAGCATAAGGCTCACCGGAGGCCGTAACGCCTTGGTTAATAATGGTAGTTAACAACTGTTGCGCTTCTTGCCACTTGCCCTGGTAAACGTAGGTTTTAGCTAAGTAGGATGCTGCGGCCCACTTATTGGCCTGACCCGCTTTAGGCTGTGTTTCGGGGAGATTATCGTAGGCATATTGGAAGTCGGCTTCAATATCGGCCCAGCTTGCAGCGCTTTCTCCAGTATTGGGCTGCTTAAATTCTTCGGTCTCTTCGTCGATCCAGGGGATGTTATTGAACATGCGTTTCAGCTCAAAGTAGTAATGGCCGCGCAGAAAACGGGCTTCCCCTTCAACATCCACTTTCGCATCCTCTCCCATATCTTCAATCTCTGTCAACAGGGCCAAAACGGCATTAGCACGAGAAACTCCTTCATAGCGTGCTATCCAGAAATCATTCAAAAAAGGATTGGAACTGGTTTGAGACAACTCCATGAATTTATTGAGTGGAGGTTGGTCTCCGCCATTAGAGCCTTTATGCGCTTCACCGCCCGCAACACTGCCGTAGATCCAGTTCGTCCCTCCTGACGACCAAGTTCCGCCAATATTTTGGCCGTTAAGGGCCGCATAGGTTCCAACCAACAGCGCCTCGGCGCCTTTTTCATTGGCCAGCACTTCTTTGTCAAGGGATCCAAGTGCAGGAGAGTTCAGAAAGGAATCCGTATCACAGGAATATAACAGCAAGGCCGTTGCAAGTACTGCTAAAACCGGAATATGTAATTTTACTTTTTCCATATTATTACTCTTTATCTTTGAAAATTCGTGTCGTTAATAAGAAATACTAATGCCGATACGGAACTGACGTGCCGTTGGGTATGCGCCTTCATCGATACCAAAGGCCGTTGAGCTGCCCCCGGCATCAGCGTTTCCGACAGCGTTATAACCTATTTGAGGGTCTAAACCGCTATAGTTAGTAATGGTTATCAGGTTTGCGGCCTGCACATACACCCGGAGTGACCGTAAGCCTATCTGAGACGTCATATCTTTGGGAAGCGTATAGCCCAACTGCACATTTTTCATTCGCAGGTAAGACCCGTCTTCTACAAGGTAAGAGTTTGGCACTTGATTGGAGCTAAACGATCCCTGCGTCTCCAGGATAGGAGCGGAGGCATTGTGGTTGTCCTGCGTCCAGGAATCATACAACATGGCCCGACTCTTTGCTCCCGAAAAACTGCCGTAAAAATCGGTCCACCACCGAACCTGATTCCATATATCATTGCCCTGCGAACCGTACCAGAACATACTAAAATCAAAGGCTTTGTAGTTGAAGCCCAAATTAATGCCATAGGTAAAATCCGGGTTGGGATTTCCCAGGAAGGTTCGGTCGTCAGGCGTTATTTGGCCGTCACCATTGGTATCTTCATATCGAAAACGACCGATTCCAACGGGGTTACCGTCATCGTCGATGTAAACATCCGAAACGTATTGTTCACCCGGGGCCCCAGCCTGCGCTTCGCTGACTTCCTGCTTGGTATCCCAGAAACCTACAATATTATATCCAAAGAAAGAGGAGACCGGATGGCCAACCTGGTTCCGCACGGTACTAACACCTTCATAACGATTTGAAGCCTGTGAAAAATAGTTCGCACTGTTGGAAATATTGACGATTTCATTGTTGTAGGTTGTAAAAGAGAGACTGGCATTGTATCGCAGCTCATCCGTTATCTTGCCTAACAATGAAAGCGAGGCATCCAAGCCGTTGTTCTTCATACTCCCTACATTTACATAGGGCTGGTCAGCATTACCGGCTGTAGCCGGCAGCGCCGGATTGTATAGCAGGTCTTTAATGTCTTTCTGGTAATAGTCGGCCGTAAGCTGGATTTTCCCTCCCAGTAATGAGGCATCAATCCCGATATTGGTACTGACATTTTTCTCCCATTTAGCACTGGGATTACCAATGCGCGACTGCCCAAAGCCCAGCTGGGTGCTGCTATTGCTGCCGTTAAGCGCATAATAAGTTGAAACCTGGCTTGGCGCATAGAGGGTGTAAGGGTTATTGGGATCTACATTGAGCTGGTTGCCCATAATGCCGTAGCCGGCCCGGATTTTCAGATCTGACAGCCAGGAATTTTCTGGAAAGAATGCTTCTTCCGTGATACGCCAACCCACACTGGCCGCCGGGAACCATCCCCAACGATTATCCAGAAACTTCGAGGAACCATCTCGTCGCAGGGTCCCGCTGAATAAATAACGTCCATCATAACTATAATCAATGCGACCGATGAGAGAGAACAGCGCCTCCTCAGCTTCAGAGCTGTCGTTAACTTTATTACCGGAACCTGTACTGAGATTGGTAAAGTTCGGATCAAATGAAAAGAAGTCCTGCGTGCTTGCACTTAAATCTTTGCTCTTACTTTTATAGGCCTCGGTTGCTAACATTACTTTGAGATCATGCCGTTCCTTAAAATCTTGCTGGTAGGTCAGGGTATTGGTCCAGGTATAATTATGACCGGAATAGGAACTGGCATTAAACTGGTTGAACGTATTATTCTCCTTATATTCGTAATTAGGATAAATAAAGCTTTTGGCCGACCCTGAATAGAGCTCTCCACCAAAACTGGTGCGCACCGTTATGCGGTCTTTCCATACATCCAGTTCGGCAAAAATGTTTCCAAACAAACGCCGGGTAATATTTTCATTGTTGCGTGCACGATAGACTTCTGCCACCGGCTGGTTGTCGTTGTTCCCCAGTCCCTCGGCATGTGATCCCGCAAAATTACCGCCAATATCATAGACGGGAATAAGGGTGCGTTCACGGTAGGACCCTCCGATAGGACCGTTCTCATCCAGTGTTGAAAAGGTGGGATTATCAGAGACCGCATAGGACAAGTTTTCACCGATTCGTAAATTATCACTGACGTTGAAATCAGTATTAGCCCGCAGGGTGTACCTTTTTAAATATTGATTTTTCAGCGTACCCTTCTGATCGAGATAGCCAACTGAAAACAGATAGTTCCCTATCTCGCTTCCCCCACTCACCGAAAGATCGTGATTCATCTGTCCGGCCGGATCAAACACTTCATCAAACCAATCGGTTCCCTCATGGTTAGCACGGGTAATATAAAAGAAGTCATCTAACGCTGACGGATCGGTATAGTGTGGATCTATGTAATATTTGGATTCATCCACCTCACCTTTGGCCGCCCCGGGGGGGTCAATATAATAGGGAAGGACCGGCTCCTTACCATTCCCGTATTGAGGATGCTTCCAGTTGGGATCTCCCGGAGAGAGGCCTGAATTGCGCATGGCTGTCCAGGTAGCTTCAGCCATCTCCTGCGGGTTTAGCATATTCCATACATTACCGCTGGGTGGAACCTGATAGCCATAATAGCCCTCATAGTTTACGGTAACTTCGCCGCTCCCCTTTTTGGTAGTAATGACAATGACTCCGTTTGAGGCTCGGGAACCATAAATGGAGGCCGCGGCCGCATCTTTCAGCACCTGCATAGAAGCAATATCATTAGAATTTAGATCACTGATATTCTGCGTCGGCACCCCATCCACTACATATAAAGGTTCATTATTTCCAAACGTATTAATGCCGCGAATCCGGATCTGCGGCTCCTCGCCCGGTTGCCCGGAAGAGACGACCGTAACCCCGGAGGCCTGGCCCTGCAGCTGTTCGGCAACCTGGGTCTCCGGCAAGCTCGTCATTTCTTCTACATTGACGACCGAAACGGAACCGGTCAGATCTTTTTCTCGCTGAGATCCATAACCAACCACCACTAACTCTTCTCCGCTAATGGTAGCAGATTCCAGTGCAACGTCAATAGTGGATCGGCCCTGTATAGGTATAACCCTGGATGAGTATCCTATAAATGAAAAACGAAGCGTGTCACTTAGACTGGGCACGTTGAGCTCATACATTCCATCCGCATCCGTTGTTGTACCGATGGTCGTGCCCATAACGGAGATATTGACCCCCGGCAGCGGCTCATCGGTTGTTTGGTCGGTCACGGTTCCTGTAACAGTCGTAGCATTTTGTGCTATAACGCTCCCCGAAAAAAGAAACATTATGCACCATATCCCTGTAACCATCCATTTAAGTAAAGATGGTGTGGTTCGTAAACTTACATCCATATATCTATCCCTTTTTATTGATGTGATCGTTCCCTAATTCTTGAGCTAATGCAATCCGAATATAATTGCGAATTACAATTAACTTCCTAACAAATAATATAATATTTCGCTTATTGGCAAACTATTTTAAATATAAAGCGCAAACGCTTTGTCTCATCAAAAAACAGTTCATAGTTTTAAAGTAGTTTCTCGGCAGCCAAGCTTATCGATGGGTTGAAGGCGCCCTCCTAATCTGGATAATAGCCGGGAGATTGACCCAAATTATTCTTGAGTATGTATAAGTTTCTTGATGAATAATCCGGTTTAACGGAGCTATAACTGACCGACTTCCGCCCAAAAAAGTAATTCTATTTGCATACTGCTTTAGGCATCATTTCTATTGTGAGCTGAAACCAGGGCTGGTAGTCATGTTTTTTTACCTTTTTCAGGATAAATAAATGGCAGGGCTCGATTAGAACAAGGGATTATTGCGTACAATTTTCAGTATCAAATGATACAATTTATCCTTCTCATTATTATACCGAAATTCCGACTCTTTCAGATGCAGAAAATAGGTTTGATTGTGGATGCCTTTAAATTTTTCCATCCGTGTTTTGGCATAGCCGAGAAAGCCATCGATACGACTTAGTTTAGAACGTTCTTTTTTTTGCAGCCGCCTCCGGTCGTCCCTCCACAAATAGTTGTCATTCTCAAGGTCAATAATCAGGTCAAGAACAGTGTTTGCCTGGCAATTTAGCTCAAAATCATTCCCTTCTCCGTCCTTGTTGGTTAGTGGTCTCACGCATACCGTACCATCCTTTTCCACAATACCCAGGTAGCGAAACTCGTCTCTGTGAATCTTCATAGAACAACAGGCGCCCTGAACGACGGGCGATGTAATTTCACAGTATTCCGCCAGCCGTTTCCTGATTTCATTGACGTAGCGGTTTACCGTATTGCGGTTTAAAGCCGATAGCTTAGCCATCTGCGTGGCCGTCAAATCGAGGGCGAAAAGCTTTACTAATTCCCGAAATTTGGACTCTGAAATTTTTGAACGATTTACATACTTATTATCCATTGCGCGCCAATAATTTACACGTTTTATAGATGGCCATTATAGTCAAGGCCCTTCATGCTCTGCGTACCCTTCTTTGCAGAACCTTTTTTACCAGGCTAAATATTTTTATTTAGAACAATTCTAAACTATCTTTGAGCTCATTAATTAAAAACAGTCTAAATAAAAGTCAAGTTTTAAAACGTCATGAAGTTTGTCTGGTATGTGGGGATAATTGTGGGCTGGGTCGTCCTTCCCGCAATTGTTGACGCCCAAGCTGTTATAGATCTCCAAGGGCAGGTAGTAAATAACAATAATGATCCCCTTGCCGGTGCGCATATTCTTGTTGCACAGCATAATGCTCATGCGGTCTCAGATGATCAGGGGTATTTTAAACTGAACCTACCAAGTGATTCTGCCATTCAATTTACCGTTAGTCATATCGGCTATCAAACGAAACATGAAACTATCCATTTGGATTCCCGCAACCCTGCGGAACTTACCTTTATGCTAAAAAGCCAGCGCTATGAATCGCCTACCGTAGTAGTTACCGCCACGCGCTCGCGGCGTAATATTGAGGATGTCCCCGAACCGGTAACCGTCATTTCAGATAAAGAGATCCAAACATCGGGCAGCACAAGGCTCAGTGAAATACTGGCCGAACAAACGGGCCTTACGCTTACCTCCAACCATGGCACCGGTATCCAGATGCAGGGATTTTCATCGGAATATACTAAAATCATGATCGACGGGCAGCCATTGATTGGTCGCACGGCCGGTACCTTCAACCTGGATCGCATCACGGTAGGAAATGTACAGCAGGTAGAGATGATAAAAGGTCCTTCTTCAGCGCTGTGGGGCAGTGATGCGCTGGCAGGTGTGATTAACATTATTACAGAGAAAGGCCAGCGTCCGTTTGAGCTGGGTATCAGCTCGCGCTATGGTACGAATAAGACCCTGGATACAGGGCTAAATCTTTCTGCCCGGACCAACCGGTGGGAACACAACCTCTTTGTTAATCGAAACAGTTCTGACGGCTACAGCCTGATACCGGGGTCGATCTCGCAGACGGTTCCCGCCTATCATAATTATACTGCCAGCTACCAAACATCCTGGGAAGCCAGTGATGCCCTCAACATCGAATTCCGGGGGCGCTATTACCGTGAAGAACAATCCAGCACCGATTTTTTAGGATCTGCCCAGAATCCAACCCTGCTTGAAGGCGATGCCCTCCAGGAAGATTACAGCTTTACTCCTACCCTGCACTTTAACTGGGGAAAGGGCTTTCGGGCAGAACTATCCAACTACTACAGCCGCTACCGCACGGACAGCCGCCATCATTATGAACAGGGTGACAGCCTGTATGAACAATCCAAATTTGACCAGCTTCTGAATAAGACGGAAACACAGCTCAGCAAAAGCTGGAATGCTGATCATACCACTACGGTAGGCGGAGGATTTAAATACGAGCGGCTGGATGCAAAGCGCTATCCCTCCCAGCCGGCTTTTAAAAGTTACTTCGGGCTATTCCAGCACGAGTGGATGCCCAGTTCCAAATGGGATATTATCGCCGGCTTTCGATACGACGGACACAGCGAATACAGTACACAGCTGAGCCCCAAACTATCCGCCCGCTATAAACTGTTCGACTGGCTGCACCTGCGCGCCTCCGCCGGAAGTGGGTTCAAAGCTCCTGACTTCCGCCAGCTCTTCCTTGACTTTACCAACCCTACCGTGGGTTATACCGTATTCGGTTCCAGCTCCGCAAAGGAACGCATCGAAGAGCTGCGAGAACGCGATCAGATTGAACAGATTCTCATTCCACTCAACCAGCTGGAAGAGATCCGTGCCGAACAGTCATGGGCCTATAACGCCGGCATCGATCTTTTTCCAACCGATCAGCTGACAATCCGCATTAACGGCTTCCGCAATAACGTGGATGACCTGATTGAATCGGCCCCGGTGGCCACCAAAACCAACGGCCAGTCCATTTTCACCTATTTCAACCTGGATGAGGTATATACCCAGGGCATCGAAACACAGCTGCGCTGGCAGCCGTCCGATCAGCTGGAACTGTCAGCCGGATATCAGCTGCTTGACGCGCGCCGCAAAGTTAGCGAAACACGTGATATTGTTAATAATCAGGGAGAGGTTGTTGAAAGAGAATCTTCTTCCTATGAACCCATGTTCAACCGCTCCAGGCACTCTGCAAACGTAAAGCTATTCTACAACTGGGAAGCCCCCGCCATCGATGCCAACCTACGAGGACGCTGGCACGGCCGCTACGGCCGCATCGACGCCAACGGCAACGGATATGTGGATGCCGGTGAATATGAAGATGATTATATGGTTTGGGATGCCTCCCTGGCCAAAACCTTTAACGAGCGTTACACCCTGCGATTAGGCGTCGACAATATGTTTGACTTTACCCGCGCCGGGGACCTCTCCTATCTGTCGGGGCGTATTTTTTATGCACAACTTTCACTCCAACTATACTGACGAACGATATACAATCCTCACAACCAGAAAGATCAATACAATGAATAAAAAACGATACTGCCCAAACCTTTTAGTCCTCTTTAGCATACTTTCTTTAACCGCTTTTCTGACTGTTTCATGCAGTGACAGCAACTCCACCGGTCCCGGTCCCAATTCGGATACTATTCACACTATAGAAGACCTTGGGGCCTCAACAGACTTTGGAGGCAGCCCCGGCGAATATACCTTTTATAATCTGCAAAAAAATAAGGTAGTTGCCGATTCTAATTCAACCAATTGGGATATTGCATTTTCAGGCAGAGTCATTATTGCCAATGCCGGCGAAAGCGGGCCGGGCGACGGCGGTGTAATGGTTATAAAAGCGCCTTTCAATGAGGTACAGCAAGCACCGGTCGAAGGTTATACAGATTATTTAGATACGATCCGTAACATTGAAAACGGATGGTATAATTATACCGCCAACGAGGAACCAAAGCACGCAATCATCGCCAGAGATGACCGTACGGTCGTAGTAAAAACAGCGGATGGCGACCACTATGCAAAAATAAAAATCATTAGCTGGTACAAGGGGGATCCTGACGTAACCTCAGAAGAATTTGAAGATCCATTCGCACGGGAAGCAGGCTACTACACCTTTGATTACCTCATTCAAACGGACGGATCACGTAAATTTTAACTATAAATAAATTAACCTAATGACTATGAAAGATATGACCATCAAACAATTATCACTTCCACTATTAGCCGCTGCTTTTACTTTGCTCTTTACGGGCTGCAGCGACGATACCACCGGTCCGGGCGAAATTGAAGCGCAGCTCGAGGTCCACACCGTAAAGGATTTACCGGCTGATACGGATGCTACTCCCGGATCAGTGTCGGCAAACTTTACCTTTTACAACCTGCGCGACAACAGCATTGTAGCTGACGAAGATTCCGCCAGCACCCAATGGGACCTGGCCTTTTCGGGCACCACTATACTTACCAACAGCGGCGTAAGCGGTCCCGGTGAAGGGGGCGCGGTCGTGCTGGATCAATCGTTCAAAGCCACAACCATGGCGCCATCCGAAGGACTTAGCGTTGATACCGATTCGCTGCTTGCTATTCCTACCGGCAGAGGAAACGGCTGGTACAATTATGATATGGAAGCGCATGTCGTTCGTCCGATTTCCGATAAAACGATTGTTATACGAACTGCAGACGGCGAGCATTATGCAAAGCTTAAGATCCTAAACTACTATAAAGGGAATCCTGATATGACGAGCCAGGAATTTCAAAATGATCCGCCGCCCAGTCGTTATTACACCTTTGAGTATGCTATCCAGATGGATGGGTCACGCGATCTTAATTAACAACTGATTATTAAATAA
>DATGUX010000300.1:0-3538 GCA_035300985.1 Fodinibius sp. | reverse complement strand
AGCAATCCGCCGTTGGAGCCGCCTATAATTCCCAGCTTTTCCGAGCGGGTATAATCGTTATCGATCAGATATTCGGCGGCAGCAATAAAATCATCAAAGACATTCTGTTTCTTCATTTTGATGCCTTGCTTGTGCCAGCTTGCACCATATTCACCGCCGCCACGCAGATTGGCTACGGCAAAAACACCGCCCATTTCCAACCAAGAGATCCACCGGGTGCTGAAAGAAGGGGTCAGACTGATGTTAAATCCACCATAACCGTACAGCAGGGTTGGTTGCTCTCCATTGAGTTCTATATCCTTTCGATGTACGATAAACATAGGAATTTTCGTGCCGTCCTTACTTTCGTAGAATACCTGCTTAGTGGTATATTGCCCAGGATCAAAGGCCACCTCCGGCTGTTCATAGAGCGTCGATGTTCCTGATTCAATATCGTAGCGGAAGATGCTGGTGGGATAAGTATAGGAGGTAAAAGTATAAAAGAGCTCGTCATCGTCCTTCTTTGCACTGAAGCCTCCGGCCGAGCCAATCGCGGGCAATTCAATATCGCGGACAAATTTTCCCTCTAAGGTTAGCTGTTTGACCGTAGACTTTGCATCTTTCAGATAATTCAGGAACAGGTATCCGCCGGCCGTCGAGGCTCCCGTGAGGGTTTGCTCTTTTTCAGCGATAAGATCGGACCAGTGATCCGGGGTAGGATTTTCGATAGTCGTTTCAATGACTCGATAATCGGGCGCATTGCGATTGGTATAAATGAGCAGCCGATTGCCATAACTGTGGATTAGGCTGTGGTCGTTTTCCATATCATCAACTATGGTAATGAAATCACTGGATGGATTTTGCAAGTCTTTGATATATAACTCATTGCCGCTGGTGCCGCTGCTGGCGGAAACGACCAGGTAACGGTTGTCTTCGGTTAGATAAGCAGATGCAATACGTCGGTTAATACTATCTCCAAAAACCACCTCGTCACTGCTTTGCGGAGTGTTAAGTTTATGGTAATAGACTTTTTGCTGTTGATTAGCCTCGGTCAATTGCTCGCCTTCTTCAGGACGCTCATAACTGCTGTAGTAAAAACCTTCGTTCCCTTTCCAGGAAATGCCGGTAAATTTGAGGTTCACCAGGGTGTCGCCAATCATCTTTTGAGTATCGGTATCCAGCGTAATGGCTTTTCGCCAGTCGGAGCCGCCGTCGGAGATGAGATAGGTCATCAGTGAGCCGTCGTCAGAAAAGAAAGTGCCTGCCATTGAGACTGTGCCGTCATCGGAGAAAGTATTGGGATCCAGAAATACCTCTGCACGGTCCGATTCGAGATCATTGGTCCGATAAAAAACGCTTTGATCCTGCAGTCCGCTATTCTTGTAGTAATAATGATAGTCACCATGCTTCTGTGGGGCGCTTATCTTCTCATAGTCAATCAGCTCTTCCACTTTTGCTTTGATGTCGGACCGAAAGGGAATGTCATCCAAATAGCTGTTTGTTATCTTATTTTGTGTTTTAACCCAGGCTTTGGTGTCCTCGGCGTTATCATCTTCAAGCCAGCGATAAGGGTCCGGCACCTTGGTACCGAAATAAGTATCCACGGTATCTACCTTTTTTGTTTCCGGATAGGTGATATCTGCAGTGGATGATTGCTTTTGAGCACATCCTATTATGATAGCCGGCAGAAGTATAATGATGAAGAAAATATGATAACTCATAAGGACAAAGGTCAGGTTAATAGAAATAAGACGCTAATATCGTAACTTAGAATATCTTACCAAAGTAAAGGGGGGGGCTGCAGAAATAGGACGTTGGAGGTATTTCGTTTATGTTTATCTCAAATTACTAACTGAAGTTACGCAGTAATAGCAGTAAATTATAATCAAAAACGGTGACTGCTGTGGAAAACTTATTGGACTTGTATACCGATTACCTGCTGACCACTCTTGGACCGGCCACATGCAGGGGACTCTCGAAAGTTTTGGGAGGCCAGGTCAGTCATGACCGGTTCACCCGGATGCTGGCCGGTGGAACAATAGATTCGGAGCAGGTGTGGAAACAGGCTAAACCGTTGATCCAGGAAATGGTCGATTCAAGCGACTGCGTGGTCGTTGGGGTCGATGATACCATCCAGGCCAAGCCCTACAGCAAGGAGAGCGAGCTCAACTGCTGGCATTACGATCACAATAAAGGCTGCACGGTAAAAGGCATTAATTTGTTGTCGGCGGTATTGGCTACCGATGAGCTGGCCCTGCCGATTGGCGTGGAATTTATTCGTAAGCCGAACCAGCAGATCCAGCCGGACGGGCAGGTGCGCCGCCGCAGCGAGGTGACCAAAAATGAGTTGTTTCGACGCATGCTCCGGGTTTGCTGGCAAAACTGTTGGTTTGAGTATGTGGCCGCCGATAGTTGGTTTAGCGGGACCGAAAACATGGATTTTATCAAAAACACCTTAACCCGAGAGTTTGTCATGGCCGCCAAAAGCAATCGCCTGGCGGCCACCAGCGAGGCCGATAAACAGGCCGGCCGCTGGGCACCGATCAAGGCGCTGGCCGGCCCGAATCGCCCCCAACGTGTTTGGCTGCGTGGGATGGATTATCCTGTGCTATTGCTCAAACAAGTCTTCAAAAACGAAGATGGATCCGAAGGGGTGCGGTATCTGGTGGCCAGCGACCTGACGGTGTCTGCGGCTAAGATGATCGGAATCTACCACAAACGGTGGAAAACCGAAAAATACCATAAATCAATCAACCATTGCAGCAACTTAGGGGGATCACCAGCTCACAGACCTGCTACCCAGCAAGCGCATTGTATAGCAGCAATTATCAGTTACGGCAAACTGGAAAAGCTCAAACTTAAAAATCGCTTAAATCACTTGCCTTGAAAAGCCAAATCTGGGTGGAGGCCACCCGCCAAGCGCTGCAGAGTATGAGTAAGTTATCCACAACACCCGATAAATATGCCTACTTAACAGTATGACCACTGCGTAACCTCAGTTAATTAAACATAAGGGAGCTTTGCAGAACCCCTCAATTTAGTGGTTTTACCAATAATTTATACCTTTGATCGAACAGCCGGTACGCTACAGCGAAGCTGATCGCAACAGGGTGATTCATCTGGCCTGCCAGCGCACCGACAGTGGAACCCCGCGTTACAGCCAACACGTGGTTGCCAGCCGGTGTGGAATGAGCCAAAGCTGGGCTTCTGATATACTGCGAGCGGCCAACTTAAAACCACATAAAACTCAGTATTGGTGGGCGGAAGAGTCCGGACCCGCACTTTGAGCAGAAGATGATCGATATCGTAGGTCTGTATTTGGATCCTCCTGAAAACGCACTGGCGTTATCTGTAGACGATAAAACGCAGATTCAAGCCCTGGATCGCATCCTACCGGAGTTGCCGCTACGGGTCGGCAACCCAGCGGCGGCGGACCTGCACCGCATTAAAGGACAAATACTCTCCGAGCAAGGCCACCCTAAGAAAGCGATCGATGCCCTCATTGAAGCCGCCCGGCTGGATCCCGACAATGAATCCGCACTCATTATGTTGGGCAACA
>DATGUX010000299.1:0-27009 GCA_035300985.1 Fodinibius sp. | reverse complement strand
CGTCCCCAGAGGCTCTTGGTGCCCCAGATGCCGCGTCGCAGTGTTTCAAGCTGTACAATCTGACTGTGGTCCACAAAAACATTCACTTCGGGACCGTAGTTTTTAATGTACCAGGCAAATACCTCGGGATCAGCCGCCTCGAACATCAGCTTTTCCAGCCCTACCTCGTTGATAAAGGTAGCAGGTACATCCGTTCGCCAGGGATTGGCATTTTCGGTAATACCTTCCGACTCAAT
This sequence comes from Fodinibius sp., assembly GCA_035300985.1. GTDB lineage: Bacteria > Bacteroidota > Rhodothermia > Balneolales > Balneolaceae > Fodinibius. The sequence continues at coordinate 26,773 of DATGUX010000299.1, read as the reverse complement.
CATGATCATATAGGCGCCTGCCTCAATAAAGCGTTTTATTTGCTTGACCGCAAAGCCGGTATCGAGGGTGCCCTCACTTTGCAGCTCGCCCGTGGTGCTATCACCACCGGCTCCGAACTGAATACCGATTTCGGGTTTAGCCTTAAGTCCGGCCTTCTGCACCTTCTCGATCAGCCGCAGCCAGTCATCAGTAGGCAGCGTAATAAAGCCGGCCGACAACTCGATGATGTCAAAGCCGTAATCCTTGCAGGTCTGTATGTACTGATCTACGGCATCTTTGCCCTGGGTAAGCACATATTCCATAAAGCCGCCGGTGGATACCAGCGCATCGTGTTCATGAGCGATGTCAATCAGCTCCGTTACGGATTCTTTGGGCATCAGGGAAAAAGAACCGCCTGAAAACTTCAGCGAATCCACATGCTGACCCATCGTCTCCATAATATCCTGCAGATAACGTTTGCCCATCACTGCATAATATGGACCACGTATTTCAGTGATTCCGATATTTCGTGGCTTTTCAGCACGTTTATTTTTATTCAGAAAGTCGAATGTTTTTTCTTCTTTAGCCATAATACTTCGTTTTTAGAATTATGATTTAGGTGGGACGTCCCGAATGCTTCGGGACGTCCGTATTTTTTTATTGATTAATTAATACTCGAGATTCAAGCTCTACCTCTTCCAGCAGTTTCATCAAATCATTTACTGAATACTGCTCAAAGTCCCGGACCATTTCCACAATCTGCTCTCGCAGATCCGGATCAGTATATGGTTTTGCCAGCCCTTCAAATTTATCACTGACCGTTTCCCAGCTCATAGGACGGCTATGAAAACCTTCATAGTCGCTCTTTTTGATCTGGTGCGTATCACCATTTTTGAGGTGCACAGTCAGTTTTGTTGGCATTTCTTCGGGGAAACGATCGCTGTACGCCTGTTTGGGCGTCACCTTTACCTTTTTGAGCAGGGTCTGGATATCATCGGCCTCAATACGGTTGGACTCATACTGGGCGGGCATTACCTGTCCGTCTAAGAGTGCTGCCGAGACCATATATTGCAGACTGTGGTCAGCCTCTTCCTTGACGCGAACAATCGTTTTGTCGCCCTCTTCTCCGCCGCCAATGATATGATAGGCTACGTCGAAGATCTCAATTTCGATTTTATCCACATCATCGGCCGTAAAGCCATGCTTATCCTTCAGCTCAATCATTCCTTCAATCGAGGACTGAGAATGAATTTCGGCATTATACTTTTTGATGATAGTGTTGGTCACGCGCTCCAGATCTTCACTGCTCCAGTCAATCTCAAAGTCACCGGCAATGGAATCCATGAAGCCTTTGTTACCTTCGAAGACAGCCGGCGGCCCGGTAATTCCATACTTGGCCAAGAGTGCCGCATGGGTACCGCCAAAAGCAGTATGCGGATAAGCCAGGCCCTTCCAGTTGGAAAGCGCACCCGTTCGGGTCACACGCAGGGCATTCAGTGCCGTTCCCGCAATGGCGATGGCATTGGCCGTTGCGTCCTCATCCAGCCCTAACGCTTTGGCAACTCCGGCTGCTACAGCATAAGAACCCTGCGTGGTGTGGTCGAAACCTTTATCGCGGACCGGTGCTTCATCACTCAGCCTGCACTGCACCTGATAAGCCACGGCCAGTGCCGTCAAAAAATCTTTGCCGCTCAGGTCGGTCGTTTCTCCCACGGCCAGAATGGAACCGATATTATCACTGGGATGGCAGGTTTCACCTTTGGCCAGGTAACTGTCATTAAAGTCCAGATAGCGAACCAATCCGCTGTTGTAAAGAGCCGCGCGATCAGGCGTGGTCTTCCCGCCGCCGATCAGCGTACTCATCTCTGAGCCGCCAAAGTCTTCCACCATCTGCCGGATAGCTTCCACCGGCGGTCCTTCTACCGCTCCAATAGCGGTTCCCAGCGAGTCGAGTAACCTTATTTTAAGCTGCTTAACGGCCTCCTCTGATAGTTTATCAAAGCTTGCCTCTTTCGTAAACGTTGCTAACTCATGTACAATCATGTCATTCAGATTTAAGGGTTAATGAATAAATAAAATTTATAAGAGTATTTTATCTTTTATTTACTTGAACTTATGTTCACTTTTAATCCAAATCCTTTACATATACTTCTATTTATACAGCCTTCTCGTGCAGAGCTGCCGACGGGCTTATTCCCGCCGGCCATTCCCCTGGCAATACTATACGGCTCCCTGATGCAACATGGCATCAGCCACTTTAGTAAATCCGGCGATATTAGCGCCCTGTACATAGTTGATATACCCATTATCCGTTTTTCCATAATGGATGCAGGTTTCATGGATTTCTTCCATTATATCCTGAAGCTTCTCATCTACTTCTGATCGCAGCCATTGAATGCGCATCTCATTTTGGGACATCTCCAGACCTGACACGGCTACCCCGCCGGCATTGGCCGCCTTACCCGGACCAAAAAGTATCTCATTGTCCAGAAATATTTTCACAGCTTCTCGCTGCGTTGGCTTGTTCGCCCCTTCAGCCACACATTCACAGCCATTATCTACCAAAGCTTGTGCATCTTCCGCATTAATTTCATTTTGGGTAGCGCAGGGTAATGCTATATCACAGGAGAACTGCCAGGGTTTGGCATTCTCAAAATACTCAGCATCATATTGCTCCGTATATTCCCAAATACGACCCTTCTCTACATTTTTCAGATGTTTTACATATTCTAATTTCTCCTCATTCAGGCCCGCCGGGTCGTAGATTGCTCCATCCGAATCCGACAGTGAAATGACCTTGGCATCAAGATGAAGCGCTTTTTCTGCTGCAAACTGGGCTACATTACCTGAACCTGAAACGGTTACGCGCTTTCCTTCTATCGTTTGATTCCGGGCTCCGTACATTTCACGCACAAAATAGACTGTGCCGTAACCGGTGGCTTCTTCGCGGAGTTTGCTGCCGCCCCAAGCTAATCCTTTGCCGGTTAAAACTCCCGTATATTCGTTTTGCAGACGCTTATACTGGCCAAATAAATACCCAATCTCTCTTTTGCCAACGCCTATATCTCCCGCCGGCACATCAGTATTGTGTCCAATATGGCGATAAAGCTCGCTCATAAGCGATTGGCAAAAACGCATAATCTCCATATCTGACTTTCCTTTCACATCAAAATCAGAACCGCCTTTGCCGCCGCCCATAGGCATGGTGGTAAGACTATTCTTAAAGATCTGCTCAAAGGCTAAAAATTTCAGAATGTCCAGATTGACCGACGGATGGAAACGTAACCCGCCCTTATAAGGACCTATGGCCGAGTTGAATTCTACCCGGTATCCGCGGTTTACCTGTATCTTTCCATTATCGTCAGTCCAGGGTACCCGAAACATAATCACGCGTTCGGGCTCCGTTAGGCGTTCCAGTATTCTGTTGCGATTATATTCCGGATTATTTTGTAGTACCGACCAAACTGATTCAAGCACTTCATATACCACCTCATGGAACTCTTTTTCTCCCGGATTTCTTTCCTTCAGACCTTTCATAAAAGCCTCCAATGAGGGATTTGAATAATTCTCTACAACCTTGTCGTTCTGTGTTATGTTACTACTTGTCATTCGTGTATCAGCTATATATTTAATATTCAATTAACAAACCCTAATAATATTAAATATTATTGCTAATTTATAAATAAATATTAGGCCTAATCAGGGGGTACCTCATAAGTGCAGGAGTAGTCACCTTCAGCAATATGAGTAACCCGCTTAGTACCTTTATTAAACAACTTTTTATAAAACAGTGCTTCTAACTTACACGGCAGCCGGGTTTCTTTAACCACCTCGCTAAAGGGACAGTTACAAGCCTTGATATTGATTGATTCTTCCTTTGGCTCCATATCAATCTCCGGCATAAAACCTTCCTCTTCCAGCATATCCGTCAGTGCCTGCATCCTCAGCTCCTGATCATCTACCGAAGCCTCATCCATCTGTCTGCGGGCCTTTTCAAAACGTTCATTCCAAAATGATCTAAAAAACAGTTCTACCGTCCTTTCATCACCCTTGGATTTCAAATATTCAATCAGTTCTCTTATTAAGGAGGATTCATAAGATGGAAACAACCCGTTGCCTTTCCGCGTCAGCTGATACTGCAGACTGGGACGGCCGGGCCCGGAACGAATATAATCGCGTTCGATATAGCCATCCCGCTCCAACTGCAGCAGATGTTCGCGCAGGGTTGTTTTTGCCAGCTCCATCTCTTCTACAGTCTCATCGATAGAAACCGTACCTCTTCGTTTTATAATATCAAGCAATTCTTTTTTTGAACCGGTAAACATAATATTACTGCATTAGGTTATACATCATCTATTGTTCAAAACGGGCAAGATCTTGCTGCACAAGCGGGACAATATGATCTTTTTCTACCTGAAACTGATGCTTTAGGTTGTTCTCAAACTGCTTCAAATTGTAATTCAGAATGCGCAAGGTCGAACAGGCACCCTTTGGATTTTCGAAGTCGCCCCCCTTTTTCCGAATTGTCTTCATCAGTTCCCACAGACGTACTTGATCTCTTTCAACAACATCCAGGCAGTGCTGTAGCTTGCGAATCAGGCCATCCAGCGGTTGTTTGTTTTTTGGAGTCAGCTTTTCTGCCAGAGGGAAAAACTTCATGCCCTCAAACTTAAGATAGAGCTTATAATCCCGGCTAAACTTTTCAAGATACCATTCCATATTTTTTAACCGGGGATACTGATTACCGTGCAGCTTTTTTACTCTTGGAAAGTCATTTTCAATCTCCTCCAGCAGCTCCAGGTTTTTATCATGAAACTTTTGCTCCAGATAATTCGCCCACTCAGTAATATCTTTTCCAAAATCATCTTCCGGAGATTCGCCATTTTCTGAGGCCTCTACTTCAGAAAGCCGCGTCTTTTTAAGCCATTTTAATACCTCTACCTCGCTCCATTTACGCTGCTTACATGCCGACCGCAAGGTTTCATCCTTATGTCTGGATGGGTCTAATCCTATAGAGGATAATAGATTAGCTGCTTCTTTATCTACGGATATTATTTGAGAAAGGGTTAAATCGGGGGTCAAGTTTTTAAACGACTGCTCTTTTTTCATTTCGCTGCCTCCATCATTTCATCAGTTGCCTTTTTCGACTGGTCTTAAAGTACAACTATTTAAATAACTAATCAATAAAAAAGGTATAAACCGTTTTTATAGTTGCAATTAATTTTCGGGAGTTTTACCTTTGGATTACAGCACTTACGAATCTCTATTTTTATCTGATATGGCTTATGTTGTAACCGAACCCTGTATCCAGTGCAAACACACCAACTGTGCGGCCGTTTGCCCCGTTGATGCTTTCCGGGAAGGTCCTAATTTTTTGGTAATCGATCCCTTTGAATGCATCGACTGTGATGCCTGTGTGGCCGAATGCCCGGTGGAGGCTATTTATCCCGATGATGAGGTTCCAATGGAATGGGAAGACTATATCGATCTCAATGATCGGCTGTCTGAGGAATGGATGGACCACGTCATCAATCAGGCAAAAGACCCGCTACCCGAAGCGGATGCATGGGGCGAGAAAGATGATAAGCGGGAAGAACTTATAGAAAGCTGGGATCAGGCGGCCGAACCGGCAGAATAACTATAAAGCATTTACGCATACGGACGTCACATTTGAATCTTTAATCAATTCAATGCAAGGATGTCCCGAATTGGGGCGTCTCAGTGAATGAAAATTCTTACCTATTATGGCTGATACTGAACAACAACTTGACGCACGCAAGATTCCTCCTCACAAAAAGCACCCAACTATTTTTGAGACCTTTGATAAACTGGATACTGGAGAAGCATTCATCCTGGTCAATGACCATGATCCTAAACCCCTTGGTTTCCAATTTGTGGCCGAATATGGAAAGGACAGCTTTAGCTGGGAATATCTTAAAAAAGGACCAGAAGTCTGGAAGGTCCACATAGGTAAAAAAGGTTAAGCCATGGAAACTGCCATAGATAAACAAGCAATAGCACAAAAACTTCGCGATGTTATCGATCCTGAACTGGGCGTTAATATTGTAGATTTGGGCTTGGTATATAATATCTTTCGGGATGGAGAGGCAGCCATTGTTGAATATACGGCAACCACTCCGGGTTGTCCCATGCGCCGCTATCTCCAGCAAAAAATCGAAGAAGCTTTGCAAGCCGCCAATAATGTACAAGAGTTTGAAGCCAGACTGATATGGGAACCCGAATGGACCGTAGATATGATAAAGGGAGAAGTTGACTTTTTTGCTTACCCTCCCCCCACGCTATAATCTATCACCTGATAGCCATTCATGAAAATTGCCTAAGAAATGCTGAATATTCCCAATGGGATCTTCTAAAATATCTACATTTGTATTAGTGGCTCTGCTGATATTAGCGGCCGCCGGTCTGTTGGCGGGTTTACATGCGGGACTGCTGCGCCTGGGGCTGCTCCAAAACGCTCCTTTACCTGCCGTCTCGCCGTTACTGCACGGACCGCTGATGATTAACGGCTTTCTGGGCACCCTCATCGGATTAGAACGGGCTGCTGCCCTTGAAAAGACGTGGGCTTATTTTTCCCCTCTCTTTATGGCGGCCGCTATTATCTTGCTGCTGTCGGGATGGGCCGTTTCCGCGCAATGGGCATTCATATTAGGGGCCTTGATATTAACGGCCATTATGGCATACTTATATTATCTGCAGCCTAAGACTTACCATCTGATTATGGCCCTTGGTGCTACTTCGCTGCTTATCGGGAACCTGTTATATTTGCTGGGATACCCCATCTATATGCTGGTAGGTTGGTGGGCAGCCTTCCCGATGCTAACGATCTTTGGAGAACGGCTGGAACTCAACCGCATTATGCGCCCGCCTCAACGAGCCCAGCACCTATTTCTGGCCCTCAATCTGGGCATTATTGTTGCCTTGCTGATAACCCATTTTAACCTTCAGGTTGGATGGAGCATACTTTCGCTCCTTTTAATTGGTGTTGCAGGCTGGCTTACAAAGTACGATATTGCGCGTCGTACCATTAAATCGATTGAGTGGACCAAATACAGTGCTATCAGCCTATTAAGCGGCTATGGCTGGATCATATTAGCCGGTATTTTTGGCCTGACACAAGGCTTTAAAGCAGCCGGGCCGCTGTATGACGGGCTCCTGCACATGATCTTCGTAGGCTTTGTTTTTAGTATGATTTTTGCACATTCTTCCGTTATCATACCCTCACTTTCCGGGAAATTAGTCCCCTATCATCCCTATTTTTATCTGCCGCTATTTTTACTGCACGGATTTTTAATGGTGCGCATTATCGGAGATCTGTTCGGCTGGCACATTGTGCGGCAGGTTGGCGGCTATGGAAATGTATTAGCCATCCTTTTGTTTCTCGGCGGAATGGCTGTTCAGTTGGTCAGAGCATCACTCCACAAACGCTCAATATCAATGGGTAAAGTATAAACAAAATATAATGGCACATCCGGTTACTAAAGAATTCAATTGCAACCAGACGGAACTTATGCAGGGCCTGCAAAAAGCAGCAAAGGATATTGATCTGCCACCGGCAGGCGAAAGGGTCGACTTAGGTGTGGCCAGCTTTCGCTTAAGCAATAACGAAATGTTGTACGCTCATTTTGCACCGCAGGATAAAGACCGTACAACCATTGCCCTTGCAACCGGGCTGCCTTACCTGGAAACCCATGAGCAGTCGGAACTTCCGCTAAGAGTTATTAATAAGCTCTTAGACCGATTAAAGCAATATTTATGAGCCCAATGGTCATGATAATCACTTAGAAATGTCCCTAATTATTAGTAACATTAGCAACAACTTCAAAATGCATTCAACCGTATTTAGTTATGAGTAATAAACCATCTGCAGTTCTCTCCGTCCAACGCCCGCTGACGGTGGAAAAAGCCAAGGCGGAGGAACGTATTGAAACCTCCCGCAACTCAGTAAAGCTTATCTTTACCTTTATTGTTCTTTCCGCCTTTTGGTTGGTATTTGGAACCCTCGTGGGAGAATATATCGGCCTTAAATTTGTTTGGCCCGAGCTCGATTCCATTGCCTGGCTGTCTTTTGGCCGCCTTCGCCCGGTTCATACCAATGTGGTATTCTGGGGCTTTCTCTCACAGGGAATGATTGCCCTGATACTTTATGTAGTACCCCGGACCAGCCAGCATGAACTGTACAGTTACAAGCTTGGCTGGGTCAGTGTATTCCTTATCAATCTTTCTGTAGTTATTGGTGTAATATGCTTAATGGCCGGCATCACCAACGGGGCCCAAGAATACCGCGAATTTCTGTGGCCGGTCATGGGGCTGTTTATACTGGGGGTTTTTCTCGTGGCTTATAACTTGTATAAAACCATTGCCGAGCGTAATGTTGAAGAGATATATATTTCTAACTGGTATATTATGGGCGCTCTTCTCTGGGGCTTTATCCTGCTTATGATTGCTTACTTGCCCGGTTACCAAAGTGACGGTATCAGTGAGACCGTCATACAGGGCTATTATATGCACAATGGGGTCGGGCAGTGGTTCACTCCTATGGTGCTCGGACTGACCTACTACTTTTTACCCAAGCTTTTAAACAAGCCCATCTATTCCTACTCACTGGGAATTCTCGCCTTCTGGACTCAGATGGTGTTCTATACCATGATTGGCGCTCATCACTTTGTATTCAGCCCCATTCCATGGTGGGTTCAGACCGTAGCTATTGTGTTTAGTGTGGGCATGTTTGTTCCTGTCACCGCCGGAACCGGCAACTTCCTGTTAACGATGAAAGGGGAATGGCGCTCAATTTTCCGCAGCTATTCCCTTCCATTTATTCTGGTCGGGGTCATTTTCTATGCTGTTGTCTCCTACCAGGGAACACTCGAAGCCTTTCGTTCTCTGAATAAAGTGTGGCACTTCACCAACTACACCATTGCACACTCACATATGAGTATGTACGGTTTTGTGGCCTTCCTGATCTGGGGCGGCATCTATGGACTTATTCCCCGCATGACGGGCAACGAACCTCCACAACTTGCAGTAGGGGCCCATTTTTGGCTGGCCTTTATTGGACTTTCCGTTTATAGTGTACCCCTCATGATCGGCGGAACCTTACAGGGCTTGAGCTGGATAGCCGGCGATGCCTTCATCGAATCGGTAACACTGATGGAACCTTACTGGATATGGCGAGCGGTTGGAGGAACCATGATGTTCATCTCGCACCTTATCTTTGCCTATAACATCTGGAAAATGCGGCCAACCTCCTGGGAAAAACTCGACACCACCACCGAAACCGTTGAATCATAAATTAACTTAGTATCATGAAATTGAATTTTCATAAAAACCATAAGCTATTATTCGGTGTCATATTCTCGGGATTTCTGGCCTTAAGCCTGATTATTGCCGTACTGCCTGCTACCTGGGTGCAGACTAATAATGAGCCCCTCCCTGCGAGCGAGGAAATGACTGAAATGGAAAAACGAGGATTGCAGGTATATATTGACGAAGGCTGCGTATACTGCCACACACAACAGGTGCGCCCCATTGCAATGGATGAAAACTGGGGGCGTCCTTCAGCGCCCGGTGACTATGCGCGGGTCAACCGCCCAAGTGTTTGGGAGCAGACACCAGCCGTTCTGGGAAGCTCGCGCAACGGACCTGACCTAACCAATATTGGCAAGCGGCAGCCCAGTGAAGTTTGGCAATATATGCATCTGTATAACCCTCGTTCGGTAGTTAAGGAATCAATTATGCCCTCTTTCCCCTGGTTGTTCAAGATAGTAGATGAACCCGCTTCCGGGGCAACGACCGTGTCTATGCCGGAAGGTTTTGGGCCTGAAAACGGTACTATTGTTGCAACAGAAGATGCCGAGGCTCTTATCGCTTACTTAAAATCTCTTAAGCAGGTCCCGATGGATGCTCAACCTACAGCAGCACAGCAGGCGGCAGCCGACTCAGCCGCTGCAACTACTGCCCAAAAAGAGGCCAACGGCGCTGCCATTTATTCCAACAACTGTACTTCCTGCCATCAAAATAATGGTGAAGGCATTGCCGGGGCCTTCCCCTCACTGGTTGGCGCACCGTACGTTACTAATGAAGATCCCACAAACCACATCCGTACAATACTCTACGGGTTACAGGGCGTTGCTATCGACGGGACCGAATACTCCGGCATAATGCAACCCTTTGGAGAACTGCTGTCGGATGAAGAGGTAGCGGCAGTCATCAACTATGAACGCACCAGCTGGGGGAATGATGCCCCCACTATTACTGCAAAAGATGTAGCCGACGTTCGTAGTGACGACAGTTTAGGCAAAATTCAGCCGGGTAAATAATCATGTTTATTTCATTACTGACTCTATTACAAGACACAACGGATTTTTCAGCATCCAGTGAAGGTCGGAGCTATAATCCGCCTGAGGGGCCGCTCTATTATGTGATCCTCATAGTATCCTCACTGATTGTACTGGCTGTAATATTTTATACCGTCAAATGGTTTCTCTGGCCGGGCGAAAAGTCTGATGATCATATCAAACGAAAAATTTTAGAACCTGAACCACAAGAGAACAATCATAATGAGTGAAGAAGACAAGAATTTTATCCGGGTTTACCTTGATGGTGATGATGAGCCCATCGTCTCTTATCGGCCACCCGTTCGCTTTGAGCTTGACACCACTCAGCTTGAAGACGGATCTCACGAGCTTAAGGTTGTAGCCTCTGACGCTGTCGGCCATGAGGGCGTACGAACCATTCCATTTGAAGTACGCAACGGGCCCGGCATTGACATTGACGGGCTGCAGGATAATGATATACTGGATGGCAAAGTACCTATTCTGCTTAATGCTTATGGGGGGGCAAATGAGCCCTTCTGGGAACCTTCCCGAGCCGAGACCCCGGCCCCGGTTCCCACATGGGCTTGGGTATTGCTGTTGGTTATTGTAGCATGGAGCGCCTTTTATATTACGCAGCTGTGGAGCGCACCCGAAGAAATGGCCAGTTCTCCAACTTATAGCATGTATACCGGTCAAGAACCGGCATCAGCTGCCAAAGCTGCCTCTGAGGGAAATATTGGAAGCCAGCTGTATCGTACAAGCTGCGCCAGTTGTCATCAGACTAACGGAGAGGGAGTTACCGGCACCTTCCCTCCTCTGGCAGGCGCGCCGGCCGTCACGGATGAAGATCCTACGCGACACATTGAAATTATCCTATTCGGCATGCAGGGCGAGGCCATTAATGGTGTAGAGTATTCTGCAGCGATGCCCCCCTGGGCCGACCAGCTTTCAGATGAGGAAGTAGCCGCCATCATCAACCACGAGCGTACAAGCTGGGGTAATGATGCTCCGACCGTAACGGCTGCAGATGTCAAAGAAGTGCGGCAAGCAGGAAACAACTAACCACGAACTATAGTTAAACTCACAAGTTCAACGCTAACTAATCAACTAAACATTATGCCTATACAAAAAGCAGAAGCTACCTGGTACCGAGATCTCAAAAATGGAAATGGAACCATGCGTATGGAAAGCGGATCATATGAAGGAAATTATACTTTTGCCTCCCGCTTTGAAAATGGCGACGGCACGAATCCCGAAGAGCTGATCGGAGCGGCACATGCCGGTTGTTATGCCATGGCACTATCGAACGAATTGGCAGAAGCTGGATATGACCCTCAATCCGTCAATGCCCAGGCAGAGGTTACTTTTGGCGTGACCGATGATGGTCCCGCTATCACTGGAATCAAGCTTATTGCTCAGGCCGATATCCCTGACATTAGTGAAGATAAATTCCAGGAGTTTGCAGAAGGAGCTAAAAAGGGATGCCCGGTCTCCAAAGCACTGGCCGGCACCAAAATTACTCTGGATGCTGCGCTAAAATAATTTTCAAAAACGATTATAATCCGTAACTTTCCACACTATATAAACTGTTTAATCTAAATCTCAATCACATATCTATCATGCGCTATCTTACATTTTTACTCCCTCTCGTGTTCTTTATTACATCATGCGGCGGTGGAGGTTCTGATAATCAGCAGCAAGCTGATCAATCCCAGGATACACAAGCCGCTACCGAACAATCCGGTAATGACGATGTACGAACCATTGAAATTATCGGTGTTGATCAGATGAAGTTTGTTGTTAAGGATGACAGCCAGGAAGGCGTTGTCGCCGGTGAGAAGGTAGGCGATATGTTGCTCCTTGAAACCATTACGGCTAAACCCGGTGAAAAAATTCACGTCAAGCTGACTACTAAGAGTAAGCTTCCGGCTGCGGCAATGTCTCATAACTTTCTCTTGCTTAAGCGGGATGCCAACGCAGAAGCTATTGACAAAGCTGCTGCCCAGGCTAGAGATAACGATTACATTCCTTCTGACATGACTGACCAGATACTGGCCCACACCGATCTGGCCGGCGGCGGAGAAACGGTAGAAGTTACCTTTACCGCTCCTGACTCAGCCGGAGAAAATGAATTTATGTGCTCTTTCCCCGGCCACTTTGCTTCCGGTATGAAAGGAACACTCAAAGTTGAGTAATTAATTAACGCACTATTTACCAACTAATATGAAAGGCGGCTGAGCAATCGGCCGCCTTTTTTTTGATCAAAATTTAAGCAATGTATCATCTATCAGTTTTTATCCACATTTTGTCAGCTGTATTTTGGATTGGAGGTATGCTTTTTACAGCAGCGGTGCTTGTTCCGGCTTCGCGCCATAAATTATTGAGAGCCAAACGAGGTTCCTTCTTCGTGCTGATAGGCACCAAGTTTAGCCGCATATCCTGGATCCTTTTCAGCATACTCATAATTACCGGCATTACTAATCTGCTTACCCGCGGGTACAGCTGGAGCAGTCTTGTATCGGCCTCTTTCTGGAATTCCCACTTTGGCAGCATCCTCTTTACCAAGCTAATACTGTTTGGTACCGTTCTTATCATAAGCGGCGTACACGACTTTTATGCGGGCCCGAAAGCCGGTCAGTTAATGGAAGAGCAACCGGAAAGCGATCGGACGAAGAAGATGCGGAAATTTTCCAGCTGGCTGGGACGCCTGAACCTCCTGCTGGGCATTGCAGTACTATATTACGCCATCCGCTTGGTAAGAGGCTAAAGAGCTCTGCACATGTATATAGCTCGCGTCCAACCGTTTTTAATAATATTATATTGAAGCCAAGACCCTGTGATTTTGCAACGCAAATTATTCATAAGTAAAGGTTATATTAGCCAATAGTGTCATACGTATTATATATTGCGTACAGGATAATAAGCCACAGCTCATCTTTGGGCTGTAGGCTTAAAACTATCCCTGAATTCTTGGGATCGATACTTGGTGAGTAAGCCGGATTAAAACTAAATCTATTATCCGGTTGCCATAAGCTCATAACTTCAATAAACAATCCCCGTGACGGTGCCTCGTAGAATTTTTTATTAAAATGAAGCAAAATATCAGACAGTTTTTGAGCCATGTTCGTATCGGCTATCTCTTTTTTACCTCCTTGCTGATTCTGGGGCTTGTATTTGGAGCTTTTGAGATTATAAAGGTCACTTTTTGGGATAACCTGTCCAGCCTAAACTTACAAATATTATACTTCAGCCGCGGTGTTATTGTTTCCTTACTTCTTATGATATGGGCCGCATGGACGGTCTATAATTACCGAGAGATTTATGAGAAAAAGATTGAAACCACCGAAGGATATTACCGCGATATTGTCACGCATTCAGGTGATGCCATTATAGCCCTTGATCCGGATGGCACGATCACCTCCTGGAATCACAGTGCAGAAGAAATACTGGGATGGGAAGCTGAAAAAATTGTAGGCCAATCTGTTAAAAGGCTTATTCCGCCCGAACTGCTCAGCAAGAATGAATTGCAGCGGATACGTAAGAATATGTACTCCCGGGGACAGGTTGCCAATTATGAAACGGAGCGTCTGCATAAAAACGGTGAGAAAGTATTTGTATCGCTTACCGAATCGCTGATACGCAATGATGACAACGAAATAATTGGACGATCAAAAATTTTACGAGACCTGACCGACCGAAAAATAAGGGAAGAACAGGCACAACATTCTGAACGACTGGCCACAGTGGGAAATATGGCAGCAGGCGTAGCCCATGAAGTTGGTAATCCGCTGGCGGCTATCTCCTCGCTGGTGCAGCTTTGCCAACGTAAATCCGACGACCCATTTATCCAAGAACAGCTAAAAAAAGTGCGGGAGCACATCCAACGGATCACTAAGATTGTACGAGACCTGGTTGACTTTTCACGACCGGCCAGCCTTCAAACAGAAATGATGCAGATCAATACCATCATAGAATCTGCTGTGGGTCTTTTAAAACATGATGCCCGCTGCCGTTACGTGACATTCAACCTGGAGCTTTACCCTGATTTACCCAAACTAAAGGGCGTGCCTGACCATATCCATCAGGTTATGGTTAATCTGCTGTTAAACGCCGTGGACGCCACGGATAAACTTGAACATCCGGCTGTTACCATCTCCACCTGGCAAGAAGAAAATAGTGTGAAAATAGCTGTAAAGGATAGCGGTGAAGGGATCTCCCGGGGACACCTACCCCGCATATTTGAGCCCTTTTTTACCACCAAGGAAATTGGCAATGGAACAGGATTAGGTTTATCCGTCAGCCATGGTATTATTACACAAATGAACGGACATATAAAGGCAGCATCAGACCTTGGGTCGGGTACTACCTTTACCATATCATTACCAGTTAAAGAAACAAAAACACCAGCATGATAGGATCTATCTTAATAGCCGATGATGAAGAAGAAATACGCAATTCGCTGTCTATTATTTTGCATGAAGAAGGGTACCGGTGTGCCACGGCGCCGGATGGTACGGCCGCTATTGAAGCACTGAAAGAACACTCATTTGATATCCTCATAACCGATCTGAAGATGCCCGGAGCTAACGGTATAGAAGTGCTTAAGCAAGCGCTCAAGCATTCTTCAAATACGCTGACGATCATCATTACAGCACATGCTACCGTCGAAACAGCCATTCAGGCTCTTCGCAAAGGAGCTGCTGACTATATCCTAAAGCCCATTGACTTTGATGAAGTTATACTGCGCATCGAAAACCTGTTGCGGCAAAAAAACCTGATTCAGGAAAATAAATACCTCCGCAAACGGATTGATCAGAAGTTTAATTTCAATCACATTATTGGCGAAAGTGCAGCGATGGAAGAAGTATATCGCATGGTCAAGCGCGTTAGCAACGCCACCAGCAACGTAATCGTTACCGGTCCCAGCGGTACCGGCAAAGAGTTGGTTGCCCGTGCTATTCATTCCAACGGGAATCGCTCCTCCCACCCGTTTATTGCCATTAACTGCGGGGCAATTCCAAAAGATTTGGTGGAATCAGAACTTTTTGGTCATAAAAAGGGAGCCTTTACCGGCGCTGTTTCTGACAAAGACGGGGTATTTGTCGCTGCCAACAACGGCACGGTATTTCTGGATGAAATAGCTGAAATTCCACTAAATCAACAAGTAAATCTGCTGCGTGTGATCCAGGAACGAGAAGTAAAACCCATAGGATCTAATAATATGATCGAATTCGACACGCGCATCATCGCAGCGACTAATAAGAATCTGTCCCGGAAGGTTGAAGAAGGCAATTTTCGGGAAGATCTCTACTACCGTTTAAACGTGGTAGAGATTCCCCTCCCGACCCTGCAGGAGCGGAAAGAAGATATTCCCCTATTGGCCCAGCATTTCCTGAAAAAATACAGCCGGCAGCTGAATCGACCGGTGAAAGGCATCAGCGGCGAGGCTATGGGAGCCCTCATGTCTTTTGAATGGAAGGGGCAAGTGCGCGAACTTGAAAACATTATCGAGCGCGCCATTCTGCTGGGCGACGATGAGTTCATCACCCCAGGCGACCTGCCGCATAACATCCAGGAATCAAAGGGAGAGCTAAATTACGATACGGAATCACTTGAACAGGTGGTTCAGATCTTTGAAAAGCATCACATATTAAGTGTACTCAAACGTACGGACGGCAACAAGGCAGAAGCCGCCCGTTTGCTGGAAATAGATCCATCAACGCTATATCGCAAATTAGAGAAAATGGACATATCCTAACATACATTTCGTTTTAGGCAGAATATACCCTCATGAGTCTTCCTCAAGTTTAACCGACACATCAAAATAAACCGTCAGATCATCGCTGGCCTTAATTAACCCAAACATAGCTGATGGCGGCTTGATGTTGTACGTCTTCATGCTTATTTGCTTGCGGCCCCTGACACGAAAACGATCATGATTTAGCAACTCCCCTTCCACCATCACGCTGGTTGTATCCTTTTGACCGGCAATTTCGAGTACTCCAGTGGTTAAAATAGTCATTGGCAATTTTTCAGTTTCATTCAAGTCTGAGTTTTCATCAACGAGCCGTGCATTCAGCAGTTGAAAATGAATAGAAGGATATCGATCAGCCTTTAGCGCCTGATACAGATCACGGTTCATTTTTCTTTTGTCACACTTTAACGACCTTACCGGTATGCTCACCGATATGGAAACGCTACCCTGATCTTTTACATTCTGCTGAGGCTCGACGGTGTTTTCGATATTCCCGTTGCCGGACAACTGCTGGGCCTGACAGCTATAATCTACAATCTTGGCCGAGCCCTCTATCCATAACCGACCCCCCTCTTCTATGCTTATCGCTCCCTGCGGGTTTACCTGAGCTCCCGCCGGAATCCAAATACAGATAAAAAAAAGCGGCAGAACGAGTACAAACCAAGATCCCGTATGAGAATAATACAAGCGATATGGTATCATAGATTGGAGCATAAAAGCCGTAACTACTGTTATATAATATTTTTACCCCCGGGAAGAGAACGTTACATCATCTCCTCCGAGCAGAAACTGAAAAATGTATGATTATTCAATAATAAAATGTGCTGTTCATTTCCCATTGAAACTGATAGCACACTATTATCCTTCTTTCACTATAATATTGAAAACAATTTCAACTTCTTCGCCGGATCGGATAGCTCCGAGCATAGCCGAAGGAGGATCAACATCATAATCCTTCATATTCAAACTGTGACTACCCTCAAATAAGTAACTGCCCACATTCACCTGCGTGACATTAACCGGAAGCGAAATAGTCTTGGTCATACCGGCAACCATCAGATCACCCCTGACATTCAGCTTGGAATCTGATCCGGCGGCGAACTCAGCTGACTGAAGGTTAAACGTTATATCGGGATAATCATCCTTTTTCAGAGCTTCATACATCTTCTTGTTCATCTTCCTTTTACCACTCTCCATCGATTCAACGGGTACGCTCAGAGCAAAGCTTTCTACAGCACTGCCGGCGGAGCTGCCCTTCTTGAGCTCATCGGAGTCCAGCACTATGCTTATGTCCATTTCTTCCACATCCGCCTCCCAGTCGTGAATGGTAGATGTGCCCTTTACAACTATTGTACTGCTTGGGTCAAGTGTAAAAGCTGTTGCCTGTCCCCATGATATGGCAGGCAGTAAAAGCATGATAAGTGCTGTTGGTAAATAACGGCTAAAGGTTTTCATAACAAAAATGATTAACGGTTTGGATTACTTTCGTTCACTCTTTATAAAGCAATCTCCGTTCCAACCCTCTGATTTTATTTCCTGTATTATAATCAGGGCTGTCCATAGGTTTTAAGAGCGAACTGAAGCCTTTTTTAAATGACTCCATTTGATATTACCCTGCCTCCATAGCCAGAAAATTTGCATTACTGCATCTACAGCCTGAAATGTTATTGCATCAGTGCAACTGATTCAGCTTCTAAAACACAGTTCAAATCAGCCTAAAACCTGCCTAAGCTCATTTCTACCATAAAAAACTCTTTAATAAGCCAAATTACATTTAATCACTCATCTGGTACTTTTATTGCACTTATCAAAAACAGACGTTACTTGATCCGAGCACTTCCAGACCATTAACAGTTATTAGCACAGCACCAATGTCTATCCGTCCGATGATAATAGTGGCCGAACCTGAAGAAGCCATTCGTGATTCGATTGAAATGATTCTATTGGACGAGGGATATAACTGCCATGCGGTAGCTGATTTCCAGGCACTGCTGCAAGCTATTCATTTGCATCACTGTGATCTTATTATCACGGATATTGTTTGTATATATCGCAATATGGAATCGGTTCTTTTGGCCCTCCAAACCTATTCTACATCTCCTCCTCCCATACTCATAACCCTTTATTATCAGCAAACTTGCAATATGCTGCCTTTGAAGAAGTCCAAAGTGACAGAATACCTTATTAAGCCCTTCAGTTTTGATGAATTGCTGGAGCGTATATTTAAAATGATTGGCTCAAAAATAAAAAAGTAACCTTAGGAATAGTCTGGCTCTATTATTTTACGTATGGCTATACAAACAATCTAACCGCAAAAATAATCAAAACAGGTCCGCTCAGTCCAATGACGGTCCCCAGGTAGCGAAAGTCGGATTGGCGGACAAGTCCGGTAGAAAAAACGATGGCATTAGGCGGTGTGGATATAGGAAGAAAAAGCGCCGTGGAAGCAGAAAAACCAATCACCAGTGACACCAGCACTGCTTGCTCCGGTAATAAAGAGGCACCTACCGGTATTAAAACGCTGGCGGCAGCAGTATTACTCATAATGTTGGATAACAAGGTGGTAAGCCAACCTAAAAGCAAGAGCATCACTACTGCATTTTCAAATATCGGCATCTGCGCCACCAAATATTCTGCAAGACCGGCATCACTAATTACCATACCCAGCGTAAGTCCACCGGTTACCAGGATTAGTGTATCCCAAGGCAACATTTTCAAATCGTCTGCTCCTACGACACCTGTAACAGAAAAAGCCATAATGGGCAGCAGCGAAACCACCGCTACCGGAATGTTATGCAGCGGAGAGCTCAGCCAAAGCCCTATTGTTATTACAAAAGTAGCAACCACAATAAGCCGGCTTCCCGGCGTATTGCGTGGTTCATCCCGTGCTTCCTCCTGCGCCATTTCGAGCTCCAAATGCTGATAATCTGTTTTGTAGTAAAATCTTAGCAACACCCATATCAGCATAATAAAACCCAGCGCCAGCGGAGCACCCAGCATCATCCATTTGGTAAAACCGAAGGCAATCCCCTGATTCTGAAGCGATCCTACTGCAATCGCATTTGGAGGACTGCCAATGATAGTCCCCATCCCCCCAACCGTGGCAGCAGCAGCTACACCAACAAACAGTGCTTTGATAAAAGCATCTCTGGGATCCAGCTTTTGGACCAGCGGAGCCAGGATGGCTACCATCATAGCCGTGGTTGCAGTGTTCGACATAAACATGCTGAAAATACCCGTCGTTAACATACATCCGAGAAGAATACGGTCGGGCCTGGTGCCAAATCGCAATAAAATAAATCTGGAAGCCCGGCGATCGAGACGGGTAAGCTGGGCTCCCATTGCAAGAAAAAAGCCGCCTAATAAAATCCATATAACAGGCGATGACCACGTACTGAGATATTTCTGCCAATCCTCAGAAATAACCTGAAAGTGAAGATCCTCCAGAAAATAGATCGAAAAGCCGATTACCAGAATACTAACCGCAAAGGGTGGAATAGCTTCGGTGATCCACAGTCCGCCGGCCAAGATGAGCAGGAACAGTGCATGAGCAGTAATATCAGGAATTCCGTGGAACTGCACTATTTCGTTAGCGATATAAGCAACAGCAAAGATGCCCAACAAAGCACTAAGCTTGTAACCAAGAGGCCATCTCCTTTTCTTGAGATAAACCCTCATAGAAGCTAATCGGGAATCGCCCATAACACTTAAAAATTGATTACTTAATTTACTGTCTTTCTATGGTATGATTAAAAGACGGTATTGCAAAACTATTGTTTCAAAAGGTCTTCTAAAACATAGCTCTTTGGGGATAATCCCGGCTCCCAGGTTTTGAATATAGCTGTATAAAGTTCTTTTTTAAACACATCGAAAAATAATCTCCTGATAAGAAACCTGTTTCATCTCGTTCTTTAATTATAAGAAGGTCTTATGCAGCGGAACCCAGCTTAAAAACAATGACACGTGCGTGCTATAGGAGCTTCCGGGTCAAAGCTGTCCCCGTTTGGGTAGCAACACAGCACTCGCGGGTAGTTTTCCAAGCCCAAAAAAAGCGGCATTGCTTGTTACAGCGCTGCCGCTTTTGTTTTGGATGCTATTTTTACAACCATCCCTCCCTATAAGTCTGTGTTTAAAAGCTGATAACAGCTTCAATCATCACGCCATCGAACTCTCCGCCTTCATACTTTCCGCCAACTAAGCCCTCTCCGTTATACTTTTGTGATACATATTCAATTTTGGCCAACACATTCTTTGTCAGAAACCATCCACCGCCAATATTGAAGCGATCAATTTCGATATCTCCGTCTGTGGTTTCACCGTCAACCAGATTATAACGGCCGCCGATATACACATCTTCGGCTTTGCCAAAGCGATAGAGCAGCTCTGCGCCATACTGATTGAAGGTACGGCGATCAGAGACTGTTTTTACCTTGCCGGAGGTATTTTCAAATACACCGTAAAATTCCAGCCCGTGAAACTTCACAAAAGGATTAATCATAAAAGCAGTCATCTCCCCTGCTGCGGGGCCTTGTCCGGATCCCGGTGTAAAGTTTGGCGCAAACCTTCCGGAACGGAAATCGTCATCCATAACTTCATAATAGCGCGAACCGGCACGATCTCCGGAATACAGATAGATGGATGGCGAGTGAGAAACATTCAGAACGGATCCGGTCAGGCGCACGCGCAGATCTTCATTCAGCTGCTTATCAAAACCCAGCTTCCCATAAATGGTAGCATGCATTTTAATACCCTCATTATTAGCTTTATCGGTCACATTCTGATTCAGCTTGCCGTTGCTCATACCAAACATTGCCATGAAGCCTTGGTCGAAATAATAAAGCTCTCCGGCCACTTCGGTAGTAAATGAATCCATAATATAATTTCCTATAAATGGATTATGGATAGACGATCCGTTATCGGTGCGCCGGAAGTGGTTGTCCCCGTAATTAAGTTCCATATGGCCCACCTTAATGCGAACTTTATCCATTAAGCCATCAAGCAGTCCTTGCTGAATGAAGTCCAGCCGATCGATCTGCATATATCCGCTTTTTACGTAAGCTTCGTTATGATGTTCAGAGGTTAGGTAGGTTCGCAGATGCATACGCAGGCCTCTGGCCAGTGAAACATCAAGATCAAGATTGGATGTAGCCAGGTTAAAATTGGATTCAAGATTAGTCAAATCACCCGCGTCATTATCCTGGCTCAGCCCTTGGAACTGAATCGTATTAGAACCGCCTATACGTACATTAACGCCATCAAACTCCACATCGCTATGAGCCGGTGCTTCGAATATATTAATACCGCGCTGATCCGGATACCGAAAAAAGGGAATTTCCCGATCAAACTGTGCAAATGCACTGCCTGCCGACATTAAGGCGACAAAAAGACTTAAGGTGATATATTTAGTTAATTGTTTCATTATAGTCTCGGTTGGTTTTATTTACAGTTTAATATTGTGCCTTTAGCTGTTACCAAGACAAGGACTGTTCCAAAGCACGATCAAAGGTAAAGAATTAAAAAAATAACCCTCCCTGGGCTTTATAAGCTTATAGAAGGCATAAGCTGGCAATGACTTCAGCTGACTAAAACTTCGCAAATTGCAGCAGTGCAATAAGATGCTCAAAGAAGGCTTGCAGCCATGCAACAATTAACGCACTCTTATGGTGTTATGATCGCTGCTTGGCTTACCGACATTATCCGAATGTATATTTTATCGGGATGGGGATAGCAGGGACCATTGCGCTGATCGGAAAAGACCAACCAGTTTTATGTTTTGAACGAAATGATATAACCCGGACTATCAGCTTTCACCCTGCCGAAAGTTGATTTGTTTATGAAATGGATTTCAGTCCCAAAATTGAAAGACAGAAAAACAGAGAGAACAAACCAGACTATCATTAAAATCCATCGCCATAAAAGCCAGGTCAGTCTCCGCATATTCAATGGTGGATTTGGGGTCGCCGGTCCCTGGTTTTAATAGGTTCTTTCTCACTCATATTTCATAGTATTGTGTTGGCTTTAATAAACAAAGAATATGCTTTGTCAGCTTATAGGAATAAGAAAACAATCTCCGAAAGAAAGCTTTTGAGATACTCTATTCGTTGTTTAAGAAGGGTCAATACCGTCTCTTTATGGTGCTATGGCACCCTTATCGAATTTTCTGTCCTTTATCGGTTTCTACCCTCCCGATGCCAGTTTTTCAATGGAACTCACCGCATCCGTAGGCTTATCAACCAATTTGTTGCGCTGATAGGTCACCTCTCCCTCTTTGTTTAAAACCGTAATCATATTAGAATGCGTAAAATCAGTTTCGCTGACCCGCTTATACTTGAAGCCCAACAGCGCAGCCAGCTCAAGGATATCACCCTGATCCCCGTTTAATAAGGTCCACCGGTTGTCGCTGAGATTATTCTCATCGGCAAATTGCCGCAGACGCTGCGGGCTATCCCGTTCAGGATCTATCGATACAATAGTAAAATTAGTCTTTGACAAAGCATCTTGATTAAGGGCCCCTTCAATGCGCTTCATATCAGCCAGAATCCGGGGACAGGCATGTTCGCAATACGTATAGACCATAGCCACCACCTGTACCTTACCACGCAGACTGTCAAGTTTGATGGTGTTTCCATAACGGGTTTTCCAAGCACTGCTGACATTGTAAATGGATGCATCCGTAGGTTCACCGGCTCCCATCTGCATATCGGCATGCGCGGAATGATTATCGCCAGCCATTTCCATTGGCTCCTCTTGCCGGTGACCGTCGGACTGTTTCTTCGATGAGCAGGCTACTAACAAAAGTGTAACCACAGTTACAGTGGCGAAAGACAAAACATTTTTCATCATACTGTTTGTTTAATTAATATCCCTGGCACATCTGAATCCGAGATTGCCGACCGAAAAATCGGCTTCCAGGCTCCCGCGAAAAGCGTACCTCAGAAAAGCCGCATAGTTTTCCTTATCAGCGTCAGAAGCGGCCGAACTACCGGCAGCACAGTAAAATTGTTTTAACTTACCCTGGTCAGCACGGGATTCCCCGCTGATAAAGACCGTATTAAAATCCTGTACCCATTCCCAAATCAATCCGTGCATATCGTAGACGCCCCAAAAGTTGGACTTTCCCTGTTGTGTGGATGGTAATACCTCAGGATTAGGCCTGCTGTACCAATCCAGTATTTTATGAGCAAATTTTTGATCCCGAGCAGCCAGCGGTTTATGCTGATTGGCCGATGCCACAAATTCCCACTCGTTGAGCGTTGGCAGCCGCTTGCCCTTCCATTTAGCATAAGCGCGAGCTGCAAACCACGATATATTGGTTACAGGACTATTCTTGATCTCATCCGCATCAGGGCCGAGATCAAAATCGCCGCCCCAGTGATTGAGGTAGTTTTCCTCGGCAAAGACTGACTTAACCTTGGAACGGCGCCATTTAGGATTATCTCGAACAAACTCAAGGAACTCCGCATTAGTTACAGGCGTAGTGTCCAGCAGGAACGATGCTACTGTTACGCTGTCGTCTAAAGAACTATAAAAGGGCATAAAGCGCCCCCCTTCAATGCGTGCCATCTCCTCCGTTTGAGCGTAGATTACAGACGAAGAAATTACACTCAATATGATGGCAAATATATATCCTTTTTTGTTCATCTAACGTCTATCGTTACATTTACGATTTTCCCTGCTTACGAACTTCCTCCACCTCTTCAGGAGTAATTTCACCTCCGTTATTCCCAAAGTTATTAAGCACATAAGTCAGCACATTAGCCACTTCTTCATTGCTCAGGTTTTGCCGCGGCATAATGCCGTTGTAGGTTTCCCCATTCACCGTGATTTCGCCTTCCAGCCCGTGAACTACGGCACTCACTCCTTTCATATGATCTTCATTCAGGTAATCCGATTCAGCCAGCGGGGGGAAAGCTCCTTCAATACCCGTACCGTCAGCCATATGACAGGCCTGGCAGACCGCCATATAGGTTTCACGCCCAAACGCTATGCGTTCTTTCTTGGTACTTGCGGTAGGTATTTTACGCTCTTCCCGTGGAATTTCCTGAATAGCTCCTCCTTCCGGCTGATAGACCCGGTCCAGTTGCTGGCCGGTAAAGACGTTATGATCTTCCTCACCGGAGACGGTCAGCGTAGCCAAAGCTCCTTTATTAAAAGCCCGAAAAATAGCGTGATCCACCAGGATATATTCACCAGGAACCTCGGTATTAAATTCTACAGTAACCGCCCCTCCGGCCGGAATAGAAGTCGTTTGTACATTTTCCTGCACCCGATCGCCGCCCTCATAATGAACCTTATCCATAATTTCTCCAATAACATGGAATGAAGAAGTAAGATTGGGTCCACCATTCCCTATAAATAAACGAACGTCATCCCCACGCTTCGCTGTGATAGCTTTATC
Organism: Fodinibius sp.; assembly: GCA_035300985.1. Lineage (GTDB taxonomy): Bacteria > Bacteroidota > Rhodothermia > Balneolales > Balneolaceae > Fodinibius. The sequence continues at coordinate 2,306 of DATGUX010000299.1, read as the reverse complement.
ATTCATCATCGATCCAACCGAACCGTTAAACACTACATAATCCGGATCTTCTTCGATAGCCTTATTCATATCAAAAGGCTGCAGCCCACGCTCCCCATAGTCCCCTTCTGTATAAAATTCGCTTTGCATTACGTAATATTCTTTATCGACTTTAGATAATCCTTCTGCCGGCTCTACCAAAATAAGTCCATACATACCATTGGCAATGTGCATACCCACAGGAGCCGTAGCACAGTGATAAACATATAGGCCGGGATTCAGCGCCCGAAAGCTGAAGACGGTCTCGCGCCCCGGGGCAGTAAAGGTAGATTCGGCCCCGCCTCCCGGACCATTTACAGCGTGCAGATCAATATTATGCGGCAGTTTGTTATCGGGATGGTTTTTCAGGTGAAACTCTACCATATCGCCCTCCCGGATGCGGATAAACTCACCCGGCACTGAGCCACCAAAGGTCCACATGGTGTACTTCACGCCGTCGGTAAGTTCCATCTCCTTTTCAATGACTTCCAGATGCACAATCATTTTAGTGGCATGGTCGCGCTCTATGGGAGGCGGTACATTGGGCGGAAGGGTCAGCTCGGCGACCTGCTCTCCGACAATTTCAGCTTCCTCAGGATTGAAGTCATCTCCACTCGATGAACACCCTGTGAAGATTAAAACACCGACTGCTGTAACCGCTATTTTTTTCACCATCCTCTGTAATAAATACATATTATCAATCCCCGTATTTTGCTATTTATGAATAATACTGCTGTTTGGAGTACTTTGGCACCAATCTACAAAAAGTATTTCTGAAAGCAATTTCTTTATTGATAGCCCTTTTTAGAGTCAGAAGAAAAGTTTATGTCGCGAGATATTACTTTCGGTAACTCACTGCTCGCCCCCAGTGCAATAATACAAAAATTCCAACACCGCTTATCTCCAGCAGGCGGCCCCAAAAAATTCCGGATGAAGGCAAATAATGCAAATAGGTAAAGACATTAATAAGGATACCCAAATTGAATAAACCTACCATCAGCCTGGCAAGTGCGGTATTTCCTCGGTCCCCCGTTTTTAAGTAGCGCGGCAGAATCCAGTAGGCTGTTCCCATCGTAAGCTGGATAATCCAACCAAAAATGGCCACCTCTATGTGAACGGGCAGCAGGCGCCACACCTGCGGATAGAAAGGAAATGCTTTGCTGATAAGCATGGCAGCTCCGATGATAAAACCGACCAGCAGGTACAGCAAGGAACAACGGATCATCCAGCGACTGGGAGCAGGCATAGTGAAGGGTTGGTTACAGGTTATAAGTTGCAGGCTTGGGAATAGTTGGCTAAAATAACATCGGGTATCTATTTTTTCTTACGCTTTTTCCGTCGATTCTTACGCCGCTGTTCTTTGGATTGTATCCGTGGCCACAGCTCGATAAGATAAGTTACTGCGGCAGCTGCCTGGAATAAACCCGAAAACAGAATCATGATATCCCATATTAGACGGGGTGAGGTAACTACAACCGGCTCGGCTATTATCCGGAGAACAAGGCCGGTATTAAGCAAAAAGTAGGTCAGCCAGGCCCACTTCTGGGCGACAAAACCTTCTTCACGAGTCCGTCCGGGAAACATCCACATCGACACACCAAAGATAATCTGCGTAATCCAGCCTACCATCAGCAGATGCCAAAAAAGCGGCATCATGCCGGGGAAGTTCAGCGAATCGATCTCAAATGCCAGCCCCAACAACAGTGAAACTAAAAAGTATATAAGCCCGGTTTTAATAAAGGTACGTGCTATTCTTGGCATAGTATGATAAAATCCTGTGGTTCACTGCGATCACATTTTTTACAGTTTAGCTGGTATCCGAGACGGCTTTCTCTTCCCAGTAAAGTGCATACCCACGGGCGCAGCATCCAGGGCGGGTTGTGCCGCACATGCTGGTTATGGCCACATCGAAGTTCAGCTACCCAGTGGTTCTCCTCATCCTGGTGATAGCCAATAATGGGTTGTTTCACTTCGCTTCAGGCTTTTTATTCTCTGCAATAATGCTCTCTAAATCCAGCGACTGTATTGCTCCAATAGCTGCCTCTGCGGCTCCTTCCGTACATAAACCACGCATCGAGGCATCCTGAAAGCCCTCCCGCGCCGCCTCTATACAAGACTGGCGCACTTTCTCGGCAATATCTTTTTTATCTGCAGTATCCATGCTAACCTTCGTTTATTTAATGTCTTTATCAGTTTAAAATATCATTCTTCATCCTTTCTGTCTAAATCACGAATCCAGATATTGCGATAACTTACCTTTGAATTATGATCCTGCAAACGGATCGGCG
>DATGUX010000298.1:0-4754 GCA_035300985.1 Fodinibius sp. | reverse complement strand
CCTATTTCCCGGAGCATCCAGCCTGATGCCTTATGGATAAGATCGTGCTCATCATGTAACAGAATTTCTGCAATGGCCAGTGTATCTTCAAACTCGTCATTTTTGATGAAGTGGAAGGTGCTCATGATGGCGATGCGCCGTTCCCAGAGAGAGTCAGAATGGGCAAGTTCATAAAGAACCTGGCTATTATTGTTGGCCAGATAGCGCCCGACCACATGCTCGGCCGAGGTGTCCACCAAGTCCCAGTTGTTAATGTATTCCGTGTTTTTCAGATATAACTCATAAAGTTGTTCTGACTCCCCGGGATCGGCCTTTTTAGCTCTGTTAGTCATAATGATGAGTGCGCAGAGCCGCTCTTCGTGATAGCCTGAGTGCAAGAGTTGTTCGGTTTCTGTATGGGAGAGCTGCTTAAACTGACGGGCGACCTTTCGAATATTCGGAACACGAATGCCCAGGAAGCGGTCACCTTCGCCATACTCTCCTTTGCCCGTTTTGAAAAACCGCTGGGAATGTTCTGCAATTTCCGGATCGGCTATCACTCGAAGCTTTTCCTGAATATCACTATGAGTCATAATAGGGTTACGATTTTTTAAACTCCCGGATAAAGGCCTTGGTAAATTCCGATAGCACCAGGTGTCCACTGATTTTCGCTCGTTCTTTCAACAGCTCATCCCAGCCGCTGGTGCCTTCCCAAAACACTTTTTTGAGTTCCTTCATAGCTTCCGGACTGTAGCCGGCCAGCTTTTGGGAAAGGTGATCCACTTGTTCATCCAGTTCAGCATGCGTTTTGCATACTTTAGAAAAAAGGCCTTCCCTTTTAGCCCAGTGGGCATCATGCCAGCTGCCGGCATCGATAGTCATCGCACTGAATGCAGCCGCGCCCATTTTGCGCTTCACCGCAGGTCCCACTACAAAGGGCCCGATACCGAGGGCCAGCTCGCTTAATTTAACTGCGGCTGATTCGTGGGCTATGGTATAATCTCCGGCCGCTGCCAGGCCTACCCCGCCGCCTACGGTTTTGCCTTGCACGCGTACAATGATCAGCCTGGGACATTGGCGCATGGCATTCAAAACGTTCGCGAAGCCCATAAAAAAATCTTTACCCTCTTTGCTGCTGTCGATAGCGATAAGCTCATCAAAAGAAGCACCGCCACAGAATGCACCCTCACCGCGACTCTTAAGCACGATAACCTTTACATATTCTTTGGATCCTGTCTCAGTGATGGTTTGGGTCAGCTCACCCAGCAGCCTGCCTGGCATGGAATTACCTTTGGGATGATAAAATTCAATTGTTGCAATGTTATGGTGGATATTCGCGGTAATTTCTCCGTTTTCAGGCATGGATAAATTGCTTAAACATTTTTGTAATTAGATCATAAGAGGACCCTGAATTCAGGAACCATAATTCAGAATATTTTTATTTCCCCTCCGGGGAGGGGATTAAGGGGTGGGTTTAATCCTTATACTTTAGAACCCCCTGACCAATGACACGAAGAACATTGTCAATATCATTCAATACTTCTTTTTCAGAGAATCTTAAAAAGTGGATACCAAATGTTTCGAGTCTCTTCTGTCTTGCTTGGTCGTAGTTATATTGATGACTGTGATATTTCCCATCGATTTCGATAGCAAGTTTAAGTTCTTTACAATAAAAATCAACAATATAGCGATCAATAGGTTTTTGTCTGTCAAAATCAAATTGATGGATTTGCTTTCGGCGTAGATATTTCCAAAGTCTTTTCTCGGCGGGAGTGCTATTATTCCGTAAGTTTCTTGCTTTTTCAACCAAGTGTGACTCATATGGAATGATATCAAGTTTTTTCTTAGCCATGTTACCCACCTCTTATTCTCCTCCCAAGGAGGAGAGACCCCTTATTACAATTAGAATCAAGCCTTATTCCTCTTCAAAGATATCCATATCCAGTTTATGCTTGCGCTTGACGAGCGTCAGGATAGTGTATTCAGCAACGATTTCATCGCGCTGATTGGTGACTTCTACCTCCCAATAGACTATGCCAAAGGGAAATTTATCCTTGGCCTTTTTCTGACGGACTGTTTTTCGCTTGACGATCAGCTTGGCCCGGATGGTATCGCCGGGGGCTACGGGAGCTACAAAACGCAGACTTTCCAGCCCGTAATTGAGCATCACCGGCCCTTCATCGGGATGCACAAACAGGCCCGCAGCCCGTGAGAGTACAAAATATCCGTGTGCCACGATTTCCCCGAAGAGCGATCGTTCGGCTGCTTCCGGATCGGTATGGGCATAAAACTCATCACCGGAGAGGTCCGCAAATCGCTTAATATCCTCTTCCGTAACGGTATGTTTGTCGGTAGTCAGCGCTTCGCCCACTTCCAGCTCCTCAAAATACTGCCGGAATGGATGTTTATTGGCCTCTTTGGTTTCCGCGCCTTTGATATACTGATGAGTAATATTTTTAAGCGTAGTGGGCGATCCCTGCAGGGCTACCCGCTGCATATTATGGATGACAGCCCGGGCGCCGCCCTGTTCTTCGCCTCCGCCTGCCCGTCCGGGGCCGCCGTGTACCATCTGCGGCATCGGCGATCCGTGTCCCGTTGACTCTTCAGCGGAATGCCGGTTAATGATCATAAATCGTCCGTGGTAAGGAGCACAGCCCAGCGTAATTTCGCGGGCAATCTCGTCATCAGCCGTAAAAAGGGAACCCACCAGCGAGCCATCCGCTTTATTAGCAAGCTCGATCGCTTCTTCGTTTGAAGAGTAGGGCATGATGGTCGTCATCGGCCCGAAAGCCTCCACGGTATGGACCTCATCCACCTCCAGCGGCTGACGGCACAGCAGTACTCTGGGTGAGGTATAAGCATTTCCGTGCCGGCCGTTTACGTTGCTGTACACTGATTCAGTTGTCTGCAGCAGGGAGGTGAGCTGTTTGTCAAAACGCTCGGCCTGCCGGGTACTGGCCAGGGGACCCATTTGCGTTTCTTTCTTGGCCGGGTCGCCAATCATCGTTTGATCCAGTTTTTCTGTGAGTGCCTCCACTACATTATCCACTTGACTTTCGGGGACAATCGTCCGGCGGATAGCGGTGCATTTCTGTCCCGTTTTGACGGTCATCTCCTCGGCAACTTCCTCAATAAAAAGATCGAACTCTTCCATCTCGGGCGTCACATCCGCACCCAGAATAGAGGCGTTCAGCGAATCGGCCTCCAGGTTAAAACGAACGCTGTTGGCAATGATATTGGGATGCGCCTTGAGTTTACGTCCCGTGCTGGCTGAGCCTGTGAAAGCAACCGCATCCTGGCTGGTCAGATGATCCAGTAGGTCGCCCGGTTTGTCGGCGGCAATAAACTGGATGGTGCCTTCCGGCAGCAGCTGCGACTCGATCATATCCCGGAAGACTTTATAGGCAAGGTACGAACCTACCGGTGACGGTTTGATGATGGCCGGCATCCCCGAAATGATGCAGGGAGCCAGTTTCTCCAGCATGCCCCAGACGGGAAAGTTAAATGCGTTGATATGTACCGCCACGCCGTGACGCGGCACGCAGATGTGCTGGCCGAGAAAGGTGCCGTTGCGGGAAAGCCGTTCGGTATCGCCCTCTACATGCCAGGGCAGGTCGGACAGATTGATGCGCGCCTTGCTGGAAAGTGCAAACATGCTGCCGATACCGCCTTCAATGTCGATCCAGGAATCTTGCCGTGTGGCGCCGGTATGCGTGGAAAGCTTGTAATAATCCTCCTTGCGCGCAATTAAGTATTGCGCCAGAAATTTGATCTTAAAGGCCCGCTCGTGAATAGACATTTCCCTCAGCACCGGGCCTGCTTTTTGCCGGGCATATTTGCAGGCGGCCTGGTAATCCAGATCGGCTTCCACCAGCTGTGCCACCGGCTTGCCCGTAACGGCGCTGATGAGATCGCTTCCATTGCCCTGCTGATGCCAGGTGCCTTCGGTATAGCTTTGTACTTTCATGATTTATCCCTCAGTGTGACGCTTGTTTATAAATAAAATACGGGAAAGCCGCGGTAAAACAAATAGGGCTGAAATGGACTTTCAATTTTTGTTGTTACTTAATCTCTTGTCCGAGGTGTATAAAACCGGGAGAACTCTTTACTTTAAAGTATCATCCTCATTAAGCTTATTTGACAGACCCTAAATAATAAGATTTAGCTCTATGGAAACACAGGTTAAGGAAAAGATTTCTCAATTTACAGACGATCATGTTAGTGCACTTATTATGTGGATCTTGTCAGATGGAAGAGCATATACGGCCATAGAGCTGACGGATTATACAGATGCTTCTTCACAAGAGGTAACAACAAAGCTGGAAAAGCTGAAGCAAACCGGGCTGATTGTTCCGGAAAACCATCGCCACCATTATTTCAGATTAAAGAGTAATGAAGTTTCTGAAGCTGTTGGATCCCTTTTATATACTGAGCTGAAAGGAAAGGAGAAGCGCTATAATGATGAAGATGAGCTGCCCGACCTCAAATATTGCCGCAGCTGTCACGGTCATTTGGCTGGAAAAGTGGGAGTAACAATTGCACAAAAGATGCAAGAGGAGAAATTGCTTATACGTCAGAGAGTATCCGCTAAGTATGAATTTTTGTTAACGGATAAGGGAGAAAGCTTTTTTAAAGAGCTGGGTATTGAAACGGATGCTCTTCAAAAGAAAGGAGGTACTTTTGCCAAAGCCTGCTTGGATTTCAGTGAACGGAAGCATCATGTAGGCGGAAAACTGGGTGTTGCTTTCTTAAAAAAGATGGTTGAAAAAGGCTGG
>DATGUX010000297.1:0-2712 GCA_035300985.1 Fodinibius sp. | reverse complement strand
CAAGCCGGGTACAGAGGCGCATATTGTATGGAATGATTCAAAAAAACAGCAGCAAACTGATCTTTCTATTGTATATCTGCACGGATTTAAGGCCTCCCATCCCGAGGGCCATCCTGTCCACAAGAAGATTGCCCAATATTTAGGAGCTAATCTCTACCTGAGCCGACTCCAGGAACACGGACTCATATCCGATCATCCCCTGCAAGAACTCACTGAGCAAAAACTCCTGCAATCGGCTCGCCATGCCTTGACCATAGGAGAAGAATTAGGAAAAAAGGTGCTGCTGATGGGCACTTCTACCGGAGGATCCCTTGCGCTCTACCTGGCAGCCCAGCCGAACTTACAGCAAAATATTGCCGGCCTCATCCTTTACTCACCTCTCATTCGTTTCTACGGATTGAATGACAAAATATTGAAATATTCCCTGCCCCGCTCCTTGCTCCGTATCATTCCCGGCAGATCCTATCTGCTCAGGACACACGATACAACGGAGGCCGAAGATCGTATCTGGGATGCCTCCTATTCTTTGCAGGGGGTATTGGCCTTGGCTAATTTTGTATCCAACTATATGCACAGTGGCCTCTTTGCAAAAGTGAAAGTACCAACCTTTGCAGGCTATTATTACAAAAATAAGCGCAACCAAGATAAAGTAGTCTCAGTCAGCGCCATTAAAATGATGCTCTCCCGGCTCGGATCCAAGCCATCAGACATCCAATCCGCGAACTTTCCGAAGGCCGCCAGCCACGTCATTTGCAGCTCACTTACTTCAAAATCAGTTCCGGATGTTATTCATGAAACGAAAACTTTTCTAAAAGATCTTGCCCTACACGGAGATAACAGGAAAGCGCTTACATAATGTTCACATCCCATAAAGGCAGGATTAATTAATAAAAAACTTGTTTAATATTTATTAATTCATTTATTTTAAAGAGCGCTCAAGTAGCGTCTCTCTTGATGAATAGTCAGGGCCTCGCACCGGATACGTGTGAGGCCTTATTTTTTTGCCTTCCCTTTTTCGCCAAATCCGCAATTTGGGGGTTACATAAAAAGCCCCGATTTGTAACATCTTTCACTGCCTTTCGTATATATTACACTGTTGCAACGAACCAACCATGCGTCAGAAACAATTTTATGATTGATTGTTCGCATCTGAGGATCATTTGCGATGTTTTATCATATTTGCAGGAGCATCTTCAAAATATTTTTTATGTTCAACATTCTATCATATTTGCCAATTGCTATTTAACAAACACCGCAGCAATGAAAAACTTTAGCATCAATCACCGAAGGGCAGCTACTTATGATGTCTTAGAGCTCAGCGGAGAACTGGACGCACATACGGCTTCGCAGCTTGAAAATACGCTCAAACGCCTTATCAATCAGAAGCAGCATCATATTATCGTCAACTGTAAAGAACTCGACTATATTGCCAGTGCAGGACTCGGCGTTTTCATGGCTTATATTGAGGATGTGCGTGCCCAGGGCGGCGATATCAAACTCACCGATATGAATCCCAAGGTTTATGACGTATTTGACCTCTTGGGCTTTCCGGCACTCTATGATATTGTTCAGCACGAGGAAGAAGCCATACAAAAATTTGAAACAGGCGAAAGCGAATAATTTTTGGCAAAGCCAGCTGCTACATATAAAATTACGGTTCAGGCCTCTACCGGACATCTTTCGGAAGTACGCAATTTCGTAGCTCGTCACGCTGCCGCGTATGGCTTCAATGATAAAGAAGTAGCCGATATTCGCCTGGCCGTTGACGAGGCTTACACTAATATCATCAAACATGCCTACAAAAATAAGCTTGAAAAATCAGTCGATATTGAACTGGGATATGACGATACCGAGTTTTGGATAAGCCTTATGGATACCGGTGAAGCCTTCGATCCGGGCAATTACCGAAAGCCGAATATCCGGCAAAAAATAAAAGAAAAGAAACGAGGCGGTGTAGGCGTATATTTAATCCGAAAACTGATGGATGAGGTAGAATACCGAAGCCAGGACTCTATCAATTCCATCCGAATGAGCAAAAGGAAATAAACTTTGAGTTCATCCTCCAGCCAACAGACCGATCCTCATTCCCGTTTTGAGCTCAGCACCCTGCTTGAAACATCTCGACTGCTTATTGAGTCGCAAGACATAGATTTTGTACTCAATAACTTGCTGCTTATCACCATGGGCAAGCTGATGGTTACGCGCGCTATGGTGCTTATCTACCAACCGGCTGACAACCAATATGAAATCGTTAAATCCAAAGGGCGAAACTGTCCGCCGGTGGGTACATTCTTAGACTTCTCGCTTGATGATGATTTGCGCAACCAATCGGTCATCCGCTGTGGCTCTGACAACGTTGATCTGCCGGAGATGTTTGAAGGTGATCCTACCTGTACATTATTTAATCTGCAGACCAGCAACAACCATCTTGGGTTTCTGTGCCTGGGTTCCAAAGGTAATAAGCAGCCGCTGAGTGCCCACGAAGTTGAATTTATTGAGAGCCTGTCCATCATCTCATCGGTAGCTATCGCCAATTCCCGTATGTTTACCGAAATGCGTCGCGTCAATCGAATGCTGGATCGCAAAGTTTATGAGCTGAATACGCTTTTCGATCTCAGTAAAGATTTTAATATGATGGTTGACCGGCAGGAAATTATTCGCATCTTCAAATTTGCCATGCTGGGGCAGATGCTCATCCGCAAATTCTTTTTT
>DATGUX010000296.1:0-10044 GCA_035300985.1 Fodinibius sp. | reverse complement strand
TATATTCATCGTTGATAAAGTTGCCGCACCCGCGGTAGGTCTTGTCGCCATACGCCACATTAACGCCGTGACTGAAGAATTCGCCGGACATATCGTCTATACATCCGGTGGGATACAGCTTGAGGGCTATTGGGCCGGATTTTGTATCGGCTGTGAAGGTACGTGCTTTGGAGGCGGTATCTTGTTGCATCTCCGGTATGGCAAATGTCACTGAGTCGCCATCCAACAGCTTAAAGGTTATATTTTCATCAAAATCGATCGCTACATCCCAGAAAGGCTCATTACCGGATGCCCGAAAATCAATGCCCTTCTCACGCAGATCAGACCATCGGTTTGAACCCGCTTCCGGCTGCGCGGCACCTTTGGTTAAGACGAAGTGGTCGGCTAAGGGACCCGTTACATAGTTTTGATCGCCGTCCAGCATGGCCAGCGTGCTGTCGCCAATGACCAGAGCCCGGTCCGTATCCGAGCTGTCTTTCAGTATTAAAAGGGTGTCATTTTTAATTTCCCAATTCCCTCTTTCAATAAAGGGTCGGGCACTTTCTCCGATGTAGGTGGAAGAGGCTTTATAGCTATTATCCTTATCCAGGCTAACTTCATATAAAATGCCTGCACAGTCGGCACAGGGTATGACGCCGCTATAGCTTTCTCCCGAAAGCCGGTCGCCGGCTCCTTCTTGAGTTGACTCGTCCACATCGCTGCAAGCAACCAAGCCCGTCATCGTAATTACCAGTAAAAAAGCCAATAGCTTATTCATAAACATTACCAATTCGTTGAAATTATTAATTTTATGACCGATTTATTTCTTCCTCATTCTTTATATACGGAATAACTTCCTGTAAACAATAAAGTCTACTTATCCGGATCCAGGATGTTTTCGATGCGTATTTCGGCATCTCTCAAATGAACGCGCGTAGCACGATCATTTACCCGGTTTTTTGCACGCTCAATATCATCATGCAAAGTATTGAGCTGGTCACGGACAATGGGTCGAATATCGGACTGACTAACATTCACATTGGTCCATCCATAAAATGCTTTGAACTGAGAGGGGATATCGGGCAGTTCATTGGTCATCAGGTATTCCATACACTCGATATAAGCACGCTGCAGATTGCGGCGATATACATCGATGGACTCACTGGAAGCAAGCTCGCTCCAGATGCTTTCTCGTACATCGTCCATCAGCTCAAATGCCGTATAGACATTTTCCGTACTACGCGATTCCGACTCAATCAACCGAGCTATACGCTGTGGCTCAATCAAGTTTTTCAGCGCACTTACCTGTGCCTTCCGAACATTATCAACCACAGTAGATTGATTAATGCGACTCAGAATATCATCATTAAGAACCCATTCCGGTACTACAAAAGCATGATCAGACAGGAAGGAAACAGCCTGCTTCTGCCTTTCTTCAGGCACAAAAGTATAGACGGGTCCCTCCTGGTTATAGGTTTTATAATTTTCATAGACGCCGCCCACATTACTGGTTACATGGCCCATATAGCGGCTCCATTGGCTCGTGATGGCGCTATAAAGTTCCTGGAGTTCTTCGTAATTAGCTCCGTCGCGCTCGGTCCATTCAATAAGGCGAGCAGTTATGCGTTCCAGGTTAGCCAAACCCAGTTTGCTGGCTTCCATAGCATTATCGCCAAGATCTTCGTTTTGCGAGCGGGGATCTATTTTATTGCCTGTTTGCCGGCCATAAAAATATACCGGATCACCTGCCCGTTTACGCGTCCATTGGTTGAGCTTGGCTTGGCGTTCTTCGGAGCTCACATCTTCGGGAAACCACGTATAACCCCACTTGATGGCCCACTTATCATACTCCCCAATGGCCGGATGGAAATTGGTAACACCGTCGCCGGGCTGGGCAATATAATTAAAGCGTGCATAATCCATGATGGAGGGTGCGGTTCCGTGGGTAGCCGTAAACGTTGGTGATCGCAATGAATCTACCGGATAGGCATAGCTTGAGCCCCAGTTGTGGGGAAGTCCGAGCGTATGACCAACTTCGTGGGAGGAGACGAAGCGCACCAGCTCGCCCATCACATCATCCTCAAACTGAACCGAACGTGCTTTGGGGTTGACGGCGGCCGTTTGCACAAAATACCAGTTGCGCAGCAGGTTCATCACATTGTGGTACCACAGAATATCACTTTCCAGGATTTGGCCTGTGCGCGGGTCGTGCACATGCGGCCCCTGAGCATTGGGAATGTCATTAGCAATGTAGCGGATAACCGAGTATCGCACATCTTCGGGACTGAATTCCGGATCTTCCTCCTCCGTGGGCGGAGCTTTGGCGATGATTGCATTTTTAAAACCGGCAGCTTCAAAAGCCTTCTGCCAGTCTTCCACGCCCTGTTTAATATAAGAGCGCCATTTTTGGGGCGTTGCCGGATCAATATAATAGACGATCGGTTCTACCGGCTCCACCAGCTCTCCATTCAAATAAGCTTCCTTATCTTTGGGTATTAACTTATAGCGGGTAACAAACTGTTTCGCATCTGCTTTATGCCGCTCTCCACCGTACTTCGTCTGTTCGATGGAAAAGTAGCCCACTCGTTTATCCAGGCTGCGCTTGTCCATCAGCGTATCAGGCAGCAGAATCATCGACTGGTTCATTTCCAGTGAAATAGTGCCTGTAGAGGCGTTACTTGGCGGTTTCCCAGAATCGTAGGTGAGAATATGACGCGCTTCAATATTTTGCGGATACGCTCGTATGGAATCCACAAAGCTTCGCTTGCTGTCCAGCCGGCGCACCTGAAACTGTTTGCGCTGACTTTGACTCAATCCGCTAATCAGCGGGACATCAGAAGTGAAAAGGTCGGTCACATCAATTACCTTTGTGCCACTATCTGCTGAATCTTTACCTACCGTTTTAATCTCAAAACCATATACTACCGGCTCAAAATTATTATTACGAACCGATTTATATATTGGATTATTCTCATCAGCAATGCTTTCGTGCGAGACCTTCCGCAATAAAATCTTTTTGTTCTTCTTCTGCCAGCGTACCACTTGCTGTGAGCGCGCTTTCATGCCCGCACCTCCAAAGCTCAGGTCTTTGGGAGTACTTGCAATACGGCTGACCAGCAGCATTTCTTCATTTAAGAGCGTATCGGGGATTTCATAGTAATATTTTCCATCCACTTTATGAACCCGAAAAAGCCCTTCATCTGTCTGAGCTTCATCAGTGATGACCTCATTATAAGGCTCAAACTTTGTTTTTTTCTCCTCTTTTTTAGAGGGCAATTCTTCAGTGGTCTTTTTACTTGAAGCGCAGCCCGAAATAAGTGCAGCGGAAAGAAGCAATACCGCCAGCCCCTTACATCTTCCAAGAACTGAATAATCCATATTAATAATAGTTAAATTTAGTTATTTATAATCGATGGAATGTTACCTTTGTTATGCTCTCTTTCAAGAAAAAAGATTAATATTGATGTAAAAATATAATATAAACGAAAGCCACAGGTTATTATAAACAAATTCCCACCACTTATTAGGGCACAAGATCTAAGCAATATAACGGTATAACCAAAAGATTAGCCAATCTGCTTCAGCTTTATTACTTTATACCCTATTATGACAAAACCTACAGTTCGCCCATTTAAACACCTGCTTTACTTTTTCAAAGACCTTAAACAAACCGGATCTATCGCTCCCAGTTCTAAATTTTTGGCCAAAGATTTAGTTGCTCAATTAAAAAGGGATATTGATACCGGTCAGTGCAAGCCGCTCAAAGTGCTGGAGATTGGTCCCGGTACCGGGCCGCTCACCAAACAGATTATCAAGCATCTCCGTCCGAATGATTCGCTGGATATTGTCGAGATACATAAAAAGTTTTATCAAATTGTTAGAGACCGATACCGCCAGCCGAATCTTCAGGTGCATCACACCAATATCCTAAATTTTACGCCGGACTATAAGTATGACTTTATCTTTTCCAGCCTGCCCTACGAAAATATGGATGAAGATATATGCCGCAAGATATGGCAAAAGAAACTTCGGTTATGCTCTAAAAATGCCTGCATCAGTTATTTCAAGTATGTGAAGTTCAAAAACTTTAAGAATGACTTTGAAGAAGAAATCGTCAAAGCATACGGTCGGGATAAGAAAGTGGTGCTTTTGAATTTGCCTCCGGCTAAAGTTTATACGCTTGAAGTCAGTCACCGCGAAAAAGACGGCTCTCTTGCTGTAGCTGAGAAATCTAATGTGGCCTAATCCTCCTTAAAAGAACATAACGTTCAGCAGAGAGAGCAGGATACTGAAGATCACCGCCCACCAAAAGCCGTCAATTTTAAACCCATCCATCAGTGCATCAATCAGCATCAATATAAGAGCGTTGATTACCAGCAAAAATAAACCCAACGTAAGAATGGTGATGGGAAGCGTCAAAAACACGACGATGGGCTTTACAAGGGCATTGATTAAGGCCAGCAGGATTGCGGCCCCCAGCGCGGTCCAGTAGCTTTTAATGTGCACGCCGGTTAACAAATAACCGATAGCAAAAAAGGCCAGGCTGTTAACAAGTATCTTGATAATCATAGAAATAATTTTAGTTGGCTTTTCAGACTATACGGAATATAGTATAAAAAGTTTTGCTGAATTTTAAGTTAATCCAAAAAGCAGTGAGCTTTTTTCTCATACCGAGTTCAAGATTCCAGTACGGTCATTCCAGCGGGATGCAGCATTTAAACGATGGACTGCTTAAACAGAGTCTAAATTTATAAAAATATTTTTACTGAATTTATAGTGGAAATTTGATAATTTGCAAGAAATAATTACAACCGTTAATCTACTTTTGCATCATGGTTAAAGCAAAAATTCAGCAAGAAATTAATGATCAGATTCAGGCAGAATTTCAATCAGGATGGCTCTACCTTGCCTTAGCCGGTTGGTGTGAAGAGAAAAACCTGGATGGCTTTGCCCACTGGATGAAGGCGCAGTGGCAAGAGGAACAAGACCACGGGATGAAATTTTATGACCACTTATTGCGCCGCGGCGGTGAAGTTGAAATACAGGCGCTGGAAAAGCCCTCCATAGAAGCTGATAACGTGACCCAAGTGTTTGAAACCGTCTTAGGGCACGAACAGTATATCACCAAGCGCATCAACAAGCTGTATGATCTGGCCAAAGATGAAAATGATTATCCCCTTCAAACGCTCTTGCAATGGTTTATTGACGAGCAGGTAGAAGAAGAGGAGCAGGCCTCTAATATTCTCGAAAAAATCAAGCTGGTGGGCGATGAAGGAACCAGTCTGTATTTACTCGACCGCGAACTTGCCCGACGCGATTCCTAATTATTTCAATGATCGATTGAAGGTTCATAGAACAGCGGTAGGGCTGTTCCATGGACCTCCATTGCGCAGCAATCGGCTTTCTTAAAGCATCAAAATACTTCTCTCAAAGTGCTTTTCACTACAAAATTAATACTCCGGCAAATTGAGCGCTTTAGTCGTCCTTACCAGTGTGTTCATGCGGAGACAAGTCTGTTTTTCTCAGGCGCCGTGAATTACCAATGACATTGACCGAGCTAAAAGCCATGGCTGCTTCAGCCAGCAGCGGATGCAGCATGCCGAAGATGGCCAGCGGAATCATCACTACGTTGTAGAAAAAAGCCCAAAACAGGTTTTGCCTGATTTTAGTAAAGGTCGCACGGCTCAACTTCACTGACTTCACGACGGCACTCAGGTCGCCCTTCACCAGCACGATATCGCCCGATTCTATGGCCACATCGGTGCCCGTACCGATGGCAATACCCACCTGGGCCTGCGCCAGTGCGGGAGCATCATTGATGCCGTCGCCCACCATAGCCACAACCTTGCCCTGCTCCTGCAGTCGTTTTACCTCATCGGATTTTTCATCCGGCAACACCCCGGCAATGACTTCTTCGATACCCACTTCCGAAGCAACCGCTTTGGCTGTTCGCTCGTTATCACCGGTAATCATGATGGGCATCAGACCAAATTCCTTTAGTATCTCAATCGCCTTTTTACTGTCCTTCTTAATAGGATCAGCTACGGCAATAATACCTGCAACTTTATCATCAAGGGAAACCAGCATGGCCGTTTTGGCCTGCGTTTCAAGCTGGCTCAATTGTTCTTCGACCGATGCATCCACCGCTATTCCGTATTCCTGAACCAGGCTCCGGTTGCCAATGAGCACCTTCCTACTTTCGGCTTTCGACTTTTGACTTTCGACTACTGCCTTAATCCCCTTCCCCGTAATCGCTTCAAATTCATTCAATTCCGGTAAATTGATCCCTTGGCCTTTCGCATACTCCACAATGGACCGTCCCAGCGGATGTTCGGAGCCGCTCTCGGCCGATGCTGCCATCTGTACCAGTTCCTCCTCCGTAAAATCATTCAGGGCTTCTATATCCGTTACAGCCGGCCGGCCTTCCGTGATCGTTCCCGTTTTGTCGAGTACAATAGCATCTACGTCTTTCATCACCTGAATAGCTTCCCCTTTGCGGATGAGCACGCCATTCTCGGCACCCAGCCCGGAGCCCACCATCAAAGCCGTGGGCGTAGCCAGTCCCAGTGCACAGGGACAGGCGATCACCAGCACGGCAATAGCCGCATAGAAAGCCAGCGCTACATCGCCCATACCGGGATTGATCCACGGTAAAAAGCCCGAGGCCCACCCGGCGATGCCCCCGAAAAAGCCGGGAAATAACAGCCAGGATACCAGCGTGAGTGCAGCCACGCCCAGCACCACCGGCACAAAAATGCCCGTAATGCGGTCGGCAAAGGCCTGGATAGGCACTTTGGAGCCCTGCGCCTCTTCCACCATCCTGATCACCTGATTCAGGAAGGTATCCTTGCCTACCCTGGTGGCTTTGATCTTCAGCATGCCGTTTTTGTTAATCGTAGCACCGACTACCTCGTCGCCCGCTGATTTATCCACCGGCATCGACTCACCGGTGGCAATAGATTCATCCACCTTGCTTTGCCCGTCCACCACTTCTCCGTCCGTGGGGATCTTCTCGCCGGGACGCACGACCATCACATCGCCGGGCTGCAAATCCTGCACTGCGATTTTCACTTCCTCACCGTTACGCTCCACCACCGCCTCTTTGGCTTCCAGTGTCATCAGCTTCTGGATGGCCTGCGAGGCGCGCCCCTTAGCTTTCGTCTCGATATAACGGCCCGTCAGGTGGAAGGCCATGATCATACCCGCGATGCCGGCAAAACTGTGGAAAGGCGGTGCCATGCCAAACTGGTGCAGCAAAGCCACCACGCCCGTCGACAGGGCCGCCAGCGCTCCCATAGCAATGAGTACATCCATATTGGGCGTCAGGTTTTTAGCCGATTTCCATGCGCTGCGCGTAGTCTCCAGGCCCGGTACAAAGATGACGATCGCGGAGAGAAGAATCATGCCTGCCTCAAAGCCCAAGTCGCCTAAAAAGGCGTAGCCCCAGATCATTTCGGGAATCATCCACAGCATAATGGGAATCGTCAGCGCCCACGACCACCACATATTATTCCAGGCCGTATCCAGCTTTTCCTGTTCCCGCTGCTGCTTGGCTTCCGCTTTCGTAAGTCCGGATTTTCCCGAATTTTCGGAGTCCTCCAATAGCTTATAGCCGCTTTGTTCAATAGCTTCGGCAAAATCCCGGGTGGTAATATTGCCGGAGTATGTGACCCGTGCCGTCTCGGTCGCCAGGTTCACGGATACCTCTTTAACGCCATCCAACTGCTGCAGGAACTTATCAACCGAATTGACGCAACTCGCACAATGCATGCCTTCGATCTTAAGAGTGCGCGTTTGCGCCTCCTCCTCGATGACCGAATAACCGGCTGCCTCTATCGCTTCCCGCAAGTCCGCTTCGGATATTTCCTGCCGTTCGAATGCGACGGTGGCCGATTCGGTGGCTAAATTGACTGATGCTTCCTGAACACCTTTGCGGTTATTCAGAGATTTCTCCACCGCCGAGACACAACTCGCGCAGTGCATACCCTCGATCTGGAGTGTTTTCTTTGTGAGCTCTTTCGTTGCCATCGTTTTATCTCTGCTTAGTTGTTGTGCATTTGGATTTACCGCTGCGTTAGTTCGCGGTAGCATGTTAATTTGTTGTCGAAGGTCGTTAAGTCGAAAGTCGGGAGGTCCGAGAGTCGAAGGTCCAAAGGTCGGGAGGTCGAAGGTCGGTATTGTGCTTAACCCAAATCTGGACCTCAGACATTAGACCTTTGGACCTGAGAGCTTCGGCCCCTATCCTTCCGCTTCTAATTTTTCATTCCAATAAACTCATAGCCGGCACCTTCAACAGCCTGCTTGAAATGGGCTTCGGTGGCTTGCTCCTCATCATAAGTCACAACGGCCGTTCCTTTTTCATGATCAACTTCGGCCGCTGATACGCCCGTAATATTTGTTAACTCCTGACGGACGCTGTCAGCGCATCCACTGCAAGCCATATTATCTATAGTTAAGGTAGCTTCTGTTTGGTTATTCATGGTGTATCGTTTTTCATTGAGATTTATTTCACCATTAAATTATAAAATGGTCCCGCAAGTTGCGTTACAGAATTGTTGGGAAATGTTGTAGAGTTTTGGCCTTTGATACTGGAATAGAATACTGACAAAGTGGGTTTGAGCAGATAATTACGGATACTCAAATTAAAAGGTACAGGTCTCCCATATACGTCGTGGCCGTGATCTATTGAACAGCTACTTGCCAATTCCGTCGAGCGGTTTACGGAAGGAATCGCGCGCTTTTTTATAATCCGTAACCGACATGCCCACTACTTTTTTAAACTGATTGGAAAGATAGGACACACTGCTGTAGTTTAGCTCATAAGCAATTTCACTGAGCGTCATCTCTCCGTAAGAAAGCAGTTCTTTAACGCGCTCAATTTTAAGATGAATGAAATATTGCTCAACCGTGGTCTCTTCAAAATCGGAAAATCGGCTGCTCAGATCACTGTAGTTACGATGCAGCTGCCTTGACAGATATTCAGAAAGCTTGGGCAGTTCATCCCGACTTTCTTCCAGCTGTTGTAAATAAGCGATCAGCTGCGTCTTTATTTCTTCCACCAAAGCCGCTTCCGGCTCTCTGATAAGATCAAAACCACTCTTCTGCAGCTGCTCCTCAATTTGGGTGAGATCTTTTTTCGACAGATTTTCCTGAATAACGGCCTTTCCCAGACGAACATCTTCCACGCGGTAATCCAAGTCTTCCAGGATCTGCCGCACAGTGGAAATGCATCGATCACAGACCATATTCTTGATCATTATTGTGTCCATGAAGAACTCTGATCCTAATATTTATTTTTATTCTACCGTCACGCTTTTAGCCAGATTTCGAGGCTGATCCACATTACATCCGCGATTCACGGCAATATAATAGGAAATAAGCTGCAACGGGATAGACGTCAGCAGCGGCGAGAGGCAATCTTCGGTTTCAGGAATGGGACAGTTAAATTCCGCAAGATCCATCACTTCTTCATTTTCTTCGCCCGTAATGGCTATAATTCGTCCCTCACGGGCTTTTACCTCCTCAATATTGCTGATCATTTTGTCGTTGGTGTGGTCCGTCGCAGCAATAACCACCACCGGCATCATGGCATCAATGAGGGCAATAGGACCGTGTTTCATCTCGGCGGCAGGATATCCCTCGGCATGAATATAGGAAATCTCTTTGAGCTTCAAAGCGCCTTCCAGAGCTACCGGAAAATTATAGGTTCTCCCCAGATACAGAAAATTCGGGGCATAAGTGAACAGCTCTGCCATATTTTTAATGGATTCACTGTGCTCCAAAATCTGTTCTATCTTATCGGGGATCCTATTAAGCTCCTCAATCAGACGCGCGGCGTACTCTTCATCAATCGTACCGCGTTTTTGTCCCAACAGGATAGCCATCATCGCCAGCACCGACACTTGCGTGGTAAAAGCTTTGGTAGAGGCTACCCCAATCTCGGGCCCAGCGTGGGTATAAACTCCCGCATCGGTATCCCGTGCAATGGTGGACCCCACTACATTGCAGACGCCCAGGGCCAGTGCGCCGCGCTCCTTAGCCGTGCGCAGGGCAGCCAGCGTATCA
>DATGUX010000295.1:0-6610 GCA_035300985.1 Fodinibius sp. | reverse complement strand
ACTGCCGGAATACCAGGGAGGATCCGGCATATGACCGAAGCGCCTTTACTAAATACTCCTCAGTCTCCTGATGGCCTTCAGAACCCGGATTACGGGGACCAAAGGAAAGCTGTTTTTCCACAAAACCGTAGGCACTGTCTGCGCTGAATTCCGGAACTTCCCTGCCCTTTTTCTTAAGGTTCAGGCGTGGACCTTCTTCTTCGGCGCAGCCCGTTACCAATCCCAAAAGACCAAGCAGCAAAGAAAGAAGCAACAAACGGTTAGCCATTTGTCCGCTCATCTTATTCGTGCAGCTGCTCGACCAGCCGTGCTGCATTGAACAGTTTACCTTCTTCAAAAGTGTTGGCCATGAACTGCAGGCCAAAAGGCAAGCCATTTGAATGGGTGCCGGCAGGAACGCTGATGCCGCAAATACCGGCAAGATTAGCGGATGTGGTATAGATATCATTTAAATACATCTGCACCGGATCTTCCGTATCAGTTCCAATATCAAAAGCAGTTGTTGGAGCCGTGGGAGAAACAATGACGTCAACATCCTCAAAGGCCTGACTAAAGTCCTGCTTTATCAGGCGCCGTACCTTTTGCGCTTTGGCATAATAAGCATCATAGTAGCCGGCGCTGAGTACATAGGTTCCCAGCATAATACGGCGCTTTACCTCTTGCCCAAAGCCTTCAGTGCGGCTTTTCTTGTAGAGGCGGATGAGCTCACTGTCCATATCCTCCAGCTGGGCATTCAGCAAGGCTTTCTTTTCTCCTTTGGCGAGCTTCATTTGCTCTTTGACTGCTTCTCGCTCGTGGTTTAGATCTGCTTCCACCTCTTTTATATCCGCACGGTGACCATAGCGGATTCCGTCGTAACGCGCCAAGTTACTGGAAGCTTCGGCTGTAGCCAGCACATAGTATGTCGCAATGCTATACTTCATATGCGGCAAATGGATAGGCACCAGCTCGGCTCCGGACTGTTCAAGCTCAGACAACTGATCTTCAATTTCTTTTCGAATTTCCTCATCGAGTCCGTTTCCAAAATATTCCTCCGGGACCCCAATACGAATATTCGCATCCGGTTTTTCAGTAAACCGCCGATAGTCGGGTACGGTGCGGCTGGAGGTTGTGTTGTCATTTTTATCATATCCGGCCAGCACTTCAAGCATAAGGGCGGCATCCTTAACCGAATGCGTGAAGGGCCCAATAGAATCGAATGAGGAAGCAAAGGCGATGAGCCCGTACCGAGAAACGCGTCCGTAGGTAGGCTTCAGCCCAACTACTCCACAATAAGAAGCCGGCTGGCGGATAGAGCCGCCCGTGTCGGATCCCAGTGAAGCCATGCAAAAGTCAGCTGCTACTGCTGCTGCGCTGCCACCGGATGAGCCACCGGTAACCTTGGAAGTATCTGCAGGATTGCGTGCAGGTCCGTAAATGGAATTCTCATTAGAGGATCCCATAGCAAACTCATCCATATTCAGCCGGCCCAAGAGGATAGCATCCTCTTCTTGCAAGCGGTTTATGACCGTAGCATCATAAATGCTTTCAAAATTGGCCAGAATATTTGATGCGCATGTTGCGGGTTTATCCTTCTCGCAGATGAGATCTTTTATGCCTACCACCATTCCCGCCAGTTTCCCGGCGCTGCCATCTTCAATGCGGTGCTGTATCTTTTGGGCACGGCGGCGGGCTGCCTCCTTATCAATACTTACAACAGCATTGATGTCTTCATTGCGTTCGTCAATATTATTAATATAATGCTCTACAACATCAGGTACACTAAGCTCACCGGCTTCCAGGGATTCCCGGAGTCGGTTAAAATCTGTAAAATTCAACGATAACTATGATTTTAATTAACCTTCTTTCTGTCCTTCAACCTTTTGGGGCTCTTTTTCGGCTTTCTCGGAAGAGCCTAAGCCCTCCTTTTCGCCTTTTTTGAGCTCATCTTTAATCTGGTCGGATGCTTTTCGGAACTCATTCATTCCCTGACCGATGCCTCGGGCTAACTCAGGAATGCGCTTTGCTCCAAAGAAAAGCAAAATCACCATGAGGATAATTAAAATCTCCATGCCTCCAAAACTTCCCATATAATATTCCTCGTTGTATTAAGTTATTGTTTAACAAGTTGAAAGATATGAATTTTTTTGCAGACCTTTCAGTTATAGTAGTAAAAAATAATTGTATTTGAACAAAAATACTTGCATTTAACAGAGAAAACCGTTTTAAATTCGAGGAAGTTTATTACAACTACAAACAAGAAATTTATTTATGATTTGGACCGTTGAATTAGCTGCTGCATTAGATGATGCCCCTTTCCCTGCGACTCGCGAAGAGCTTATCGAGTGGGCTACGCGGAATGGCGCGCCCCAACAGGTATTAGATAACCTACGTGATCTTGAAGCAATTGAAGAAGGTGAGGATGTGGTATACGAGGATATGGAAGATATCTGGCCCGACTACATCGGAAAAGAAGATTTCTTCCATAACGAACAGGATGAAGGATTTAACTACGACGACGTTTAATCCTTATCCGAATATTTGGTAATTTAAAATGGTTGCATGTTTTTCTTTCATGCAGCCATTTTTTTTGAATCTACAATCCGGCCTGCTTTTGAAACAACAGAATATTCCAACCGGGTATTATGTACTGTGCGTCCTTTTGCTTTTTGTTCTGAATACTCCCACCGTAAGTGCTCAGAATAGCGACAGCAGTGCCGATACCACCGACAAAGTGGTACGTATCATCCGATTTTCGGGTAATGACCATGTCAGCAATGGTACGCTTGAGACGCTCATTCGCACCCAAACCAACCGAGAGTTTTTAGGTATCTCCCGTTTTACCCCCTGGTATTATATCTGGAGGCTAACTAACGGCAGCTTCGGCGAAGCTCCCGCACAGTTAAACCGTCAAACTGTAGCCAACGATATAGAGCGCATTGAACGATATTACCAGACCATCGGATTCTTTGAAACAACCGTGGACACCAATATTGTAGAATTCAAAGAAAACAGAGTGGAAGTCTCCTACTTGATTGACGAGGGCCAGCCATCAACCATTAAGACGATTGGCTATTCCGGTATGCCTGCCTTTGAAGATTCCACACGCATCCCCGACTTTTATGATGACAGTCCGCTGACTCGGGAACAGATCAATGACTCCACCTATACCTACAATAGCCGCTACAACGAAAACGAGCTTAACGAAGAACGTAACCGCATTATTAATTTCCTGAAAAATAACGGTTACGCTGCCGCTAAGAATGATTCTATCACGGTACTTATGAAGCGTTCAGCCGATGATAAATATCATCTGGATGCCCTTTTTACCATAGATTCGGGAAGAAAGTATACCTTTGGTGATCTCTATATCAGCCTTGCAGGTCCTGATAATACAACTGAGTTTACCCAGAACGATACGCTATCTGCACCCGAACACGCGATTGGAAATAACAAAATATATCTCAAAAAAGAACCATCCACGCATGCCAAATTTAGCCTGCTGACCGATCAAATTCTCTTTAAGCCCGGTGAAACCTTTAATAATGAGCGCTACATTCGAACGGTTAACGAATTCCAGAATCTGGGCATGCTCACCGTCCAGCAGTTTGGCCTCAGCAAAGACGGCTCGCTGCCCGACTACTCAAAGGAAAAGCTGCCCGCCATGTTTCAGCTTAAATCGCTCCCCCGCCATTCTGTGAATGTAAATGTTTTTGGGATGCATCACTATGGATTCGGTTCGGGCGCTGGCCTTACCTACACCAATAACAACTTATTCGGGGGAGCTGAAAACTTACAATTAAGCCTCAACGGCAGCTTTGAATACGTAAGCTCTAAAACGATTGGAGATATCGCTCCTGACTCCTCCTCCAAATCGATTAACGGGAGCTTTTTCCAAAGCTTTGATTCCAGAATAGAGTATACGCTCCCAAGCCTTATTTTTCCCTTTACCTTTTTGGATGATAATATCTATTTCACCAGTGCACGCACCCGGTATGGCTTGTCCTTTGCACGGTCCGACCAACTGCTCTTTGACATAAATTCTGATATCCGGTTTAACCTGCGCTATGAAGTACAGCATAACAATCGTTTTTCAAGTTTCCTGGATCTTATCGAGCTGAACCTGCTGGATACTACCCCATCTTCAGAGTTTCGTCAAGCACTTGAGGAGGATTTCGGTGAAGATTCTATTGAACTTAAATTCCTGCTGGAAGATTTTCGCCCTCAGGTTTCCTCCATTCTGCGATATACCTTTCAAAGCAAGCGAACCGATCTCATCAAACGAAATTACGGCTATTTTAGTGAATATTCGCTTTCCGTAGGCGGTAATATCCCCTATCTGACCGACCGCTTCATTATTACCCCCGATACGCTGGAGGGCAATCTGCCCCCCATCTTTCCCTCAAGCCAAAACAGCCTGGCCTATAGCCGGTTTGTGCGCGGCACGGCCGATTACCGGCGGTATCTCCCGATCTCCAATCACGGGGTATTTGCGTATCGTGGATTTTTGGGCCTGGCTCTGCCCTATGGAAACAGCAATTCAGTGCCGTTAAACCGTCGCTTCTATGCGGGCGGTAGCAACGATATTCGCGGCTGGAATGTTTACAGCCTCGGTCCGGGCAGTATTCCCCTGGACAAGGTGACCCGAAGCGGGGGTGAAATCAAACTGTTGGGCCAGGCGGAAGTCCGCCAGCGCTTCCTGAGTAACTTTCTGTCGGCTAACTGGATTGCTGCCTGGTTCGTGGATGCCGGTAATATTTGGTACGGTCCGAGAACTAAATTTCCCCCGACCATGGACCAATCAGATCCCACCCCCACCCCTGGCCAAAGCCGTCGTGAACTGCTTCAGCAGGGTAAATTTGAATTCGACCAATTTTATAAACAGATTGCCGTCGGTTCCGGGCTGGGTTTTCGTATTGACTGGAACTACCTTATCGTACGCTTCGATTTTGCCACACGCATACATGATCTGCAAAAGGGATGGCTAAATAATAACGATATCTACTTTAGTTTCGGCATTGGACATTCGTTCTAATTTTATATGATCAGGTTAAGATAATTTCCTATCATAGAAGTAGCGAAAAGTCATTAATATAAGCAGCTTAGGTAGTAAGTCTCCATGGCCGACTCTGAAAAATGGAAAAATATTAAGCATCAGGGAAACCTGATTATGAACTCCCAATTCTTACAGAACCTTACCATTCTGGAGCGCAATGAATTTTTACAGTACTCGCACCGACGTAAATATAAGGAGGGCGAACATATCTACTATCAGGGAGATCCCGGCACGGGCATGTATTTTATCGAGGAAGGAAAGGTTCAGCTTATTGTAGAGCCCGAGCCGACCGAAGACAGCTCCCCTCACTCCTATACCATCGAAGCTCCCGAAAGCTTTGGTGCGCTCTCTATTGGTTACGAAATTCGGCGTATATCCAGTGTTAAGTGCCTGACCGACTGTACACTCCGCGGTTTTTTTAAACCCGACTTTGAAACCCTGAAAAAGCGGCATCCGGTCATCGCCGTTAAATTTATGGAAACACTGGCGATAGTAGCTATGAAACAGCTTGAAATTATGACGACCGAACTAAAGAAAGAGTGCGGCACGAAACATGCTCTTGCCCTGCAGTTCAAATCCTACCTTAACGCAGAAAATATTTAGAGCTAATAAGATGCTGAAAAAAGGATCAGATATCGAGTTGGATATTCAGGGAGCCGCTTTTAAAGGAAAGGGCATTGGCAAAGTGGATGGGCTGGCTGTTTTCGTTCCCAATACAGCTCCGGGCGACCGGGTCCGCGCCAAGATTATAAAAAGAAAGAAAAGCTATTGCGAGGGCAAGCTGCTTGAGGTGCTGGAAGCGGGTCCTCATCGGATTAGCCCCAAATGCCGGCATGCCCAGGAATGTGGCGGCTGCAGCTGGCAGCATGTTGACTATGAGCATCAACTCCATTTTAAGGCAGAACAGGTTCAGGATCATATGGAGCGAATTGGCGGCTTTGATCATATTAAGGTAGAGCCGACCATAGGATGCGCCTCTCCTTTGTACTATCGAAACAAGATGGAATACTCCATCGGAAGCCGGCGCTGGCTCAACCCGCAGGAAATAGCAAGCGATGAATATGTTGACGACCGCGGTTTTGCAGCAGGGTTGCACGCTCCGGGCCGTTATGATAAAATTCTGGATCTAAAAGAATGCCATCTGCAGGAGTCTGTATCTTTCAAAATTCTGAATTTTGTAAGATCGTGGTGTAAAAGGCACGACATCGAGCCCTACGACAATAAAGCGCACACAGGCTTTATGCGGAATGTTGTGATTCGTACCTCCGAATACACCGGTGATTTGATGGTAAACCTGGTGACGAATGGCGAAAGTGATGATATCATTAAATCGATGTCTGACAGCTTATTAGAATTATCACCTAAAATAACTACTATCGTCAATAATATTAATGACCGCCGCAATCCAACGGCTGTCGGACGGTATGAAAACATTATTTACGGTCCGGGTTATATTGTAGATCATATCGGTCCCTACCGGTTTAAAATTGGAGCTAATGCCTTTTTCCAGACCAATACAAAGCAGGCCGAAAAGCTGTATGAAGTTGCCCGGGACTATGCCGGCATTGAACCCGG
>DATGUX010000294.1:0-5916 GCA_035300985.1 Fodinibius sp. | reverse complement strand
AACAAGATGAGGCCTATAAACAATCCGTGTTTCCCGATGAAGTAACCGCACGCGTATCCATCGAAGCGGCCGCCACCTTTGGCTGGTCCGAATGGCTTGGCCGCGAAGGAACAGCCATTGGAGTGGACCATTTTGGGGCTTCGGCACCGTATAAAGAGGTCTTTGAAGAGTTTGGAATTACAGCAGACAGAATGGTGGAAGAAGCGAAGAGGCTGGTCGACTAAGAAATCAGGCGGAAGAGCTTATCCGGCATGATGCACGCAGGTAAAGGTGATATCATCGCCGGGTTCTTCCGTACCGATAAAATTTTCAAGGGAAGACTGAATCTTATGCACAATAGTTTGGGCATGCAGCGATCCGTAAATGCTCATAATAGCATCCAGGCGCTCGTGACCATAATCTTCTCCAATGTCATTGCGGGCTTCGGTAAGTCCGTCGGTATAAAAGAGTACGCCGTCACCCGGCCGGAATCGGAACTTCTTTTCCTGAAGAAATTGCTTCAGGTTATTGGATGAGGTCATGCCCAGTGCATAGCCATTAGATCGAAGATCAAAGGTAGCATCCCGCTCTTTATTAAACAAGATCGGTGCATTATGGCCGGCCCGGGCAAAGATGAAGTGGTCTTCTTCCTTTGGGAAAAAAGCGGCACAAGCTGTTACAAATGTTTTATCGGCCCGGTCCGACTTCACATAGTTATTAAGCTGCAGGAACAGCTCCTTCGGGCTGGGATGGTCTTTCTCGACGATGAGGTGCACCAGCGCCTGCATGCGGACCATATACAGTGCGGCCGCCAATCCTTTACCGGAAACGTCCGCTATAACAATATAGGTTCCGACAGGTGTTTCAATTACGTCTACATAATCCCCGCCCACATCTTTTGCCGTATTAGCAAAAGAGGATATCTCCAAATTTTCATACTTTTGGGCGGTTGAAGGAAGCAGGCTAAGCTGAATTTGACGCGCGAGATTGATCTCTTGTTTTACATCTGACTTCTCCAGCAGCTCTACCAGCAGCAGCATCAACATGGCGCCAAAGGCAAAAGGCAGCAGCAGATCGTAGAAGATTACGAAGCCGGTAATGCCTACAAAAGCAAAGAGATAATAAGCCAGAAAGGCTACGATTGAAAGGCCGAAGAGGAGCCGACGGGTGGGATTAAGCCGTTGTGTGAGCTCCGAAAAAAGGCGCAGAAATTTTAGATGGCCGGGCAGCTCATCGCTGCGTGCAACCTCATTATCCTGGCTGATAGCCTCCTCGTAGAGCTGGCGCAGCCGGTCGGTATCTTTATAAAACTCCCGGCCTATTCGTTCCCGAGTCATGCCCGAAACATATTCTTTATAAACCGACTTCGTATTTTGATAGGCGGCTTGTGCTTCGTTTTTTAAACCCATGGATAGCTTGTTATAAACTGAATATTTGAGGCAGCTCGTGGATTCGCTAAAATCTATATCCCGACTCCTTCAAAAGGTGATAGTTGTAGCCTGTGAAGGCAGATGTCTTTTCCAAGTTGCTAAGATAACTAAAAAGATTGATTCAGATGTTTATTCGAAAACGACGGCAAAAAGTTTTACCTTTTCTTATTAAAGATTGTTACCTCTCATGTACTTATAACTCAATTTAAACACAAATTAAAGAATGTCGAAAAGCCTGCTCTTTTTATTAGACGGTATGGCCTTGGCCTATCGTTCGCACTATGCCTTTATCCGCAGCAATTTAAAAAATTCCGAGGGTATTCCTACGGGACCCGTTTTAGGATTTGCCAATACGCTTGAGAAACTGCTGGATGAATTTCAACCCTCCCATATTGCCGTTGCGTGGGATACCCACGTACCCACCTTTAGGCACGAGATGGATGAGCAGTACAAGGCCAATCGTCCGCCGCAGCCCGAGGAGCTGAAGGTGGGCATCCCGCTCATGAAAGAGATGATCGATGGCTACGGCATCCATAATATTGAAAAGGATGGCTACGAAGCAGACGACCTGATCGGTACCATCGCCAGTGATGCCAATGCGGAGGATGTGGAAGTATATATGGTGACGCCCGATAAAGATTTCATGCAGCTGGTGCATGATCACGTTATGATGTATAAGCCGGACAACCAGAATGGCGGCTTTAATCTCATTGGCCGTGAAGAGGTGAAGGACTACTTTGGCGTATATCCGGAGAAAGTGATTGACGTGCTGGCCATTTTAGGCGATACCTCGGATAATGTTCCAGGGGTGAAAGGCATCGGCAAAAAAGGCGCACCCAAGCTGATCAACAAATACGGTACGCTGGAGGCCGCCATCAAGGATGCACCGAATATGTCATCCAAACGCCATCGCGAGGGCCTGCAGAAATATGAAGAGGAAGCTTTGCATGCCAAAGAGATGGTGACTATCAAAACCGACGTGCCGGAGACCCTGCCCTGGGAAAAACTGGGCTGGGAAGGGGCTGACAGGGAAGAGCTGGGCTCTTTTTTCAAGCGGATGGAATTTCGTACACTGACCAAAAAATACCTGGATGAAGAGATTATTCGCGCCTCCAAAAAGAATGCGCAAAAAGGCCATAAAAATCAGACCGACCTATTCGGTGAAGACGGTAACCCTTCGGATGGGGAAAAGGAAACTGAGGCATACGATCCGGATAAGGTGAGTTATGAGCTGATAAATGAGGCCGAAGAGCTGGAAAGTCTGGTAGATAAGCTGCTGGGAGCTGACACGCTCTGCTTTGATACAGAAACCGACGGCGTCGATCCCATGGAGAACCGCCTGTTTGGGATCTCGCTTTCTACCGTCGCAGGGGTTGCCTATTATATTCCGGTGAATGTAGCGAAGGGTCTTTCGCAGGAGGAGGCGATCAATATCCTGGAGCCGCTATTTAGCAATGAGCAGACGCTGAAGATTGCTCATAATTACAAATTCGATTATATGATGTTGTATCGGGCCGGGCTCAAGGTCAAAGGACCTGCTTTTGATACCATGATTGCCGGCTATCTGATTGATGCGGACCAGAAGCTCAAGATGGATGCCCTGGCACAAAAGTACCTCAACTACGAATGTATTCCCATTGAAGAACTGATAGGATCGGGGCGCAAGCAGAAGACTATGGATGAAATTCCGGCCAGCGAGGTTACCCCCTACGCCTGTGAGGACGCCGATATTACACATCGCCTTTATGAAGTACTCAGTGACGTATTGGAGGCTGATGAGCTGGACGATATTGCCGAATCACTTGAATTCCCGCTGATAGAAGTGCTGGCCAAGATGGAGATGGAAGGTGTGCTGGTGGACCACAAGATGCTGAAGGAGTTATCAGATACTCTGCGGGATGATTTGCTGGAGCTTGAAGAGAAGATTTTTGAAAAGGCAGAAACGGACTTCAATATCAATTCTCCCAAGCAGCTGGGAGAGGTACTCTTTGACAAGATGGGCCTTCCACCCGGTAAAAAGACCAAAACAGGACAATATTCTACCGCCGAATCGGTGCTTACGAAGCTGGCCTCCGAATACGAGATGCCCGAGCTTATTTTGGAGTACCGCGCATTGAACAAGCTCAGGTCCACCTATGTGGATGCACTTCCGGAGCTGATCAATGAGGAGACGGGCCGCATTCATACGGATTTTAATCAGAGCGTGGCGGCCACGGGACGGCTTTCTTCCTCCAATCCTAACCTGCAGAATATTCCCATTCGTACCGAAAGGGGACGTGAAATAAGGAAGGCTTTTGTGGCCAAAGAGGGTTGCCAGCTGTTGTCGGCCGACTATTCGCAGGTTGAGCTGCGGGTAATCGCCTCCATGGCCGATGATGAAAATATGATTCAGGCTTTTAAGGACGGGGAAGACATTCACTCCCGCACGGCGAAGGAGATCTTCAGCCTGGATTCACTGGACGAAGTGACGGGCGACCACCGGCGCAAGGCCAAGGAGGTAAACTTTGGTATTCCCTATGGCGTAAGTGCCTATGGCCTGGCCAACCGGCTGGGCATCAGCAATGAGGAAGGCAAAGAGATGATTGATCAGTATTTTGAGCGCTTCCCGGCCATCCAGGAGTATATTAACGATACCAAGGCTTTTGCCAAGGAAAACGGCTACGTAAAAACGCTGATGGGACGCCGCCGCTATATTCCGCAAATTAACTCCGGCAGCTGGAATGTGCGTGCCTTTGCCGAACGTACAGCTATCAATATGCCCATCCAGGGCACAGCGGCTGATATTATCAAACGGGCGATGATTGACATCCAGGAGTTTTTAGAAGAGAACGAGCTGGAAACGCGTATGCTGCTGCAGGTGCATGATGAGCTTATCTTTGAAGTGCCGGAAGAGGAGATTGACCGTATCCCTGAAAAGCTGAAGGAGATGATGGAAACAGCCTTTGAACTGGATGTTCCGTTGGAAGTAGAAATGGGACTGGCCGACAATTGGCTGGATGCGCACTGATGGTTAAGAGGCTTTTCAGAACAAATATAGGGCCCTGAGCGGAGTCGAAGGGGCCGACTTTTTTCCCAATAACATAAGTTTCAGCTACGCCCGTCTGCCGAAGCACAGCCCACTCTCGATTTCTCGGAATTCCCACACTGGCGCAAGTTTGTAACTTGTGCCGGTATGCTACCAAACACACCCACTGGTCCAAGTTGCAAACTTGAACCAGTGGAAGGGAGTGGAAGGAATTGTGGATGAATCGTTTCAGTATTCACAAAATTTAAATAGGCCTTAGTTTTTTGTTTAGTTCAGGAGACCTTTGAAAAATCCTTCACTATTCGTCATTCCAAACCTTGATCCGCCGGAAGTTGGACATGTTCCCGAATTTAAATGGGGTAAAAACCTATTAAGCAGGGTAAGTTAACTCATTTCACTATAGGTTCTTGATAGTAGGTAATGCCAAGTCCATATTAATGCAGTTATTCGCTGCTACCGTTCAAAAGGAGACTTTACTAAAAAACATGACAGGTTTTGGAAACCTGTCATGTTTAAAAGAAGCTACGTAGCCAGTTGTTTAGGCAAAGTATTGTTGAAGGTAATACTGTTTGATTACTTTCGGGGAGGCAATGAAAATATGTATAGTGTCCCTCATTCCTCCTCCAACTTAAATTGGGGTAGATGCCAATCCCACTGGATAGCAGCCAGCCGGAGTGTCATGACGACCAGCATTGCGACAATAATATTTATGGAAGAGGGCAGGGGCGTAAATTGCAGTAACAGATAGGCCGTAGCTCCCGCCAGGGCTGCCGTAGCGTAAATATCACGCTGCAAAATCATGGGGATTTCATTGGTGAGTACATCGCGAATAAGTCCGCCTACGGTACCCGTGATGGCCGCCATGATAACGATAATCACGTCACTTGTGACGACTTCCTGCGAGGCCTGTGCTCCGGTTATTGTAAATACTGCTAAACCCAGGGCATCAGCCAGCAGCAGTGCTTTTTGAGGCGGTTCTTTGTAGCGGGTATACCAGATAGTAAACAGTGCGGCGACGATAATGACGGTCAGATAGGTAGGATCCAGCATCCAAAAAACGGGATGCCGGTTTAGCAGCAGGTCACGCGTAGTACCTCCGCCCACGGCCGTGACAACCGCAATGATGACCACGCCCAGCAGATCCAGGCTCTTCTTACCAGCGGCCAGCGCACCGGAAATAGCAAATACCGCTACCCCAAACAAATCCAGCCAGTACAACAGTTGCAGCTCTTCCCAGTTCATCAGGCTATACTAACGAAAACTAAAGCCGATTCCCACTTGTCCTACCGGATATTTAGATAGCGTGTAGGAGGCGTTTATATTGAAGAAGGCCAGCTTGATACGCGTGCCTACTAAAGCGCGGAATGAATGGTTGTTTTTATAAGAAATATCGATGGGTTGATCTACTTTTTGAATCTCCTTTGGTTTAGAATTGGGATTGTTGGGTTTATAATCCTCATTGGGAACGGTAATGGGATAAGA
>DATGUX010000293.1:0-6249 GCA_035300985.1 Fodinibius sp. | reverse complement strand
ATTTAAAAACAGTACTAAAAAGATAAGAAAAGAGCTTGAGCATTTAATAGCTCAAATTGATTAAAATTATAATCAACCTAATCCATGCTTTTACAGACTATTATTTCAGAATACAGGAATCTGCTTTGTGAATTAAGCAATGCAATTACTAATCAAACCGAGTCCGATACTTCAAAGCGAAAGACAGAAGGAACAGGCGACTCAGAAAACGATCAACCAAAAAAATCAATAATAAAACTATATACTCCTATGCTTCTTATTTTGGTCATAGGCCTTTTTGGATTGATCACTGCATGCAGTAGTTCTAATTCTCAGCCATCGGCGCCGCCCCCGCCAACGGTATCGGTAAGCGCACCGACAGCAAAAGAAATCACCCAGTATGATGAGTTCACCGGAAAATTTCGGGCGGTGGAGCGCGTAGAAGTACGGACACGGGTAGATGGATATCTTGAAGAGATCCGATTTACCGACGGCGAGCTTGTTGAAAAAGGAGAGGTACTTTTTGTTATCGATCAGCGACCCTACCGCATTGCACTGGAGCAGGCCCGGGCTGAACTCGAAAGTGCGAAAACACGGCTGGAGCTAAGCAAAAAGGAGCTGCAGCGAGCTCAAAATTTGCGCTCAAGCGGTGCTGTTTCTCAAGAACTGATCGACCGCAGAAGCCAGGAATTCCAGTCTGCCCAAGCAGAGGTATCAGCAGCGCAGGCGGCCGTGCATTCGGCCGAGCTGAATATGGAATTCACCAAAGTCAAAGCACCCGTTTCAGGAAAGATAAGCCGAAATTTCGTCAGCGTCGGGAACTTGGTTAGCGGGGGCCTTTCTTCGTCTACGCTGCTCACGCGCATTGTTTCTTTAGATCCCATCTACTTCAGCTTTCAGATGAGTGAGGGACAATTGATAAAATACCTGCAAAGCGATACGGCGAGTGGAGGCGTCTCGACGATTCAGGATAAAAAAATAGAGGTTGAAGCTAAACTTCTTGGTGAAGAAGAATTTGCTTATCGCGGCAGCTTAAACTTTATCGATAATGAAATTGACCGAAGTACCGGAACCATGACGGTTCGGGCTGTTTTCAACAACGACAAGATGCTGCTGACTCCCGGAATGTTTGCCAAGGCAAAATTTTCAGTAACTGGCCGGCATCGCGAACTGCTCATCCCCGACAGGGCTATTGGCAGCGATCAGGCCCAGCGTTATGTGCTTACGGTTGGTGACAGCAGCAAGGTAAGCCGCAAATTTGTTCAAACTGGTACCCTGCACAACGATCTGCGAATTATAGAAGATGGCCTTAGCAGCTCTGACCAGGTTATCATCAAGGGGATAGGCAAGGTGCGTCCCGGTCAAACCGTGCAGGTTGATCAAAAGGAAATTGCAGAAGCATCGGGGGGGCAATAGCGATGAAATTGGCTCATATTTTTACGGATCGTCCGATTCTTGCTACCGTACTCTCTTTGGTGATCGTAATCATAGGAACATTATCCTACTTTTCACTGCCCGTTAATCAGTATCCCGATATTGTTCCGCCGACCATAGAGGTTCGTGCATCATTACCGGGCGCAAGTGCAAAAACGGTATCCGAGGTGGTTTCAACCCCGCTGGAGCAGGAGATTAATGGCGTTGAAAACATGATTTACATGCAATCGCAGGCGACTGACGACGGAAATCTGATCATCAGAGTTACGTTTGAGCTGGGTACCGATATTGACGATGCGCAGGTACAGGTTCAAAACCGGGTGGCCCGCGCAGTGCCACGACTGCCTCAGCAGACCAGAAAGATCGGAATCACTACGCAGAAAAACTCCCCGAACTTTTTGATGTTGATTAATATAATGTCACCAAACAAAAGCTACGATCAACTGTACATCTCAAACTATGCCAACCTTCGAATTCGCGATCAGCTCTCGAGGATTGGCGGGGTTGGCAATGTAATGGTTTTTGGAGGCAGTGAGTATGCCATGCGTATTTGGGTGAACCCCGATCGCATGACCACGGTTAATATAACTGCGGGAGATGTCTTGGCGGCCCTGCGTGGGCAAAATGTGCAGGTAGCCAGCGGTAACTTAAACCAAGAGCCCAATAACAATAACGGAGCTTTTCGCATTAACGTACAAACGCAAGGCCGCCTTGAATCGAAAGAGGAGTTCGAGCAGGTTATCGTGAAAGAAGAGGAGGGCCGTATTGTACAACTGAGTGATGTAGCACGGGTTGAGTTGGGAGCTCAAAATTATGCAACCCGAAGTTATCTTGGCAAAGATCCGGGAATAGCGATGGGTGTGTTCCAGCGGCCGGGCTCCAATGCGTTGGAAGCCGCCGAAGCGGTCAAAGCCAAAATGAAAGAATTTTCAAAAGGCTTTCCGGCAGGACTGGACTACAAGATTTTATATAACCCCACGGAGTACGTCGAACAATCGCTGGATGAAGTGTACAAAACGATTTTTGAAGCCATTATCTTAGTGGTGATTGTCATTGTGCTTTTTCTACAATCATTCCGCGCATCTATCATCCCTATACTTGCTATCCCGATCTCGTTGATTGGAACATTTACCATTATGAGTCTCCTGGGTTTTTCGCTCAATAACCTGACGCTGTTTGGCTTGGTGCTGGCCATCGGTATTGTGGTAGATGATGCCATTGTGGTGGTAGAAGATGCTTCGCGAAACATTGAGGAAGGCATGAAGCCGCGAGAAGCAGTTCATAAAACGATGGATGAAGTCGGCACAGCTTTAATTTCTATGGTACTGGTACTTGCCGGGGTGTTCATCCCTACGGCATTTCTGGAAGGTATTTCGGGCCAGTTTTTTCGGCAGTTTGCGTTGACTATCGCAACGGCAACCTTATGGTCGCTCGTAGTATCACTGACGCTGACTCCGGCATTAAGCGCTTTAATTTTAAGAGATGAGTCAAAGGCTGAGCGTTCCCGATTTCTCAAGCCTATTACATATCTGTTTGGCAAGTTCAACCATTTTATCGAGCGTATCTCCGGTAGGTATGCCAATGTACTTAAAAAGGGGGTCCGCAGGGAAAGGTCAACACTGGTTGGCTATCTGTTATTAATTGGGTTGGCCTTTTTCCTCTTCTACCGCCTTCCCGGTGGATTTATACCGCCCCAGGACCAGGGATATTTTATTACGGTCGTGCAATTACCATCGGGTGCTTCTCTCGATCGGACTGATGCGGTGGTGCAGAAGGCTACCGACAAATTTTTAGAAATTGACGGCGTAGAAAATACGATTGCATTTACGGGTCTGTCGGGGGCAACGTTTACGAATGCACCCAATGAAGGGGTAATATTTTTGCCTCTTAAAGACTTTTCCTACCGGAATGAGCATGACATCAAATACCAGCAACTGCTTGGTTCGCTTAACCAGGCTGCGCACCAGATCCAGGAAGCCAACGTATTTGTGATTCCGCCACCGCCCGTACAAGGCATTGGTAATTCCGGTGGTTTTAAGATGATGGTGCAGGACCGGGGCGGCGTCGGTTCCGAGGCCCTTAAAGATGCCACTATGGCCTTGGCGGGAGCCGCTAACCAGGATCCGGCGATTGTCAACGCTTTTACCACCTTTGAGACCAGCACCCCGAAAGTTCGTCTGGATATAGATCGCGAGCGGGCCGAACGGCTGGGGGTTAATGTTTCGGATCTGTTTCAGACCCTTAATTTAATGATCGGCTCGTCGTATGTTAATGACTTTAACTACCTGGGGCGTACCTACCAGGTGACGGCCCAGGCTGATGCCGCTTACCGGAGCACACCCCAGGATCTGCTTAACCTGCGGATTCGCAACAATCAGGGCGCCATGGTTCCGTTAGGGTCGGTATCTGAAGTCGAAAAAACAACCGGGCCTTCACGGGTGCCGCGGTT
Organism: Fodinibius sp.; assembly: GCA_035300985.1. Lineage (GTDB taxonomy): Bacteria > Bacteroidota > Rhodothermia > Balneolales > Balneolaceae > Fodinibius. The sequence goes on along the minus strand of DATGUX010000293.1, from coordinate 2,387 downwards.
TAACTTATACCCTGCTGCAGCGCTGAGTGGTAATACGGCGCCGGGCGTAAGCACCGGGCAGGCCTTGCAGAGAATGGAGGCACTTGCAGCAGAGGTATTGCCCTCGGGCGTCAGTTTTGAGTGGACCGAACTGGCGTATCAGGAAAAACAAGTTGGGAATATGGCCATATTAATCTTCATTCTGGCTGTTATATTTGCGTTTCTCATTCTTTCGGCCCAGTACGAAAGCTGGCTGCTCCCGTTGGCGATCATCCTTATCGTGCCGATGTGCGTACTTTCGGCCGCTATTGGACTGGGATTGATGGGACAAGATGTGAATATATTGACGCAAATTGGACTGGTTGTGTTGGTTGGACTGGCCAGTAAAAATGCCATCCTGATCGTGGAGTTTGCCCGGCAAATTGAGGAAGAGGAAAGTGTAAGCCGATGGGAGGCTGCGGTAAAAGCCGCTAAAGTTCGCCTGCGTCCTATCTTGATGACAGCTTTTGCGTTTATCCTCGGCATGATTCCGCTGCTGATATCCACCGGTGCGGGATCTGAAATGCGTTTTGCTATTGGTCTTACTGAATTTGCCGGCATGCTTGGAGTTACGATTCTTGGCCTCTTCTTGACGCCTATTTTCTATGTATTCGTACGAAGTATGGCTAAAGATCAACGAAATGTTAAGCGTCCTAAGCAGGGAATCGAATTACAATAATGCTTATACCAACAAATCATCCCCCTGACCCGTCCACAGAACCGTGTGGTCGAGTCGCCCCCCTAATAGGGGTGAATTTGGGTTTCTTTTTTCCCAGATAGGGGGATGGCATATAGAGCTGAGTGCTAATGTAATCGCATAACGAGCTATAATATTAAAAGAAATCATTATCGTGAATATTTCAACAGATAAACATAGCATTAACCGAATATTGTTGGCTGCTTTGGTTGCCGTTACAGTCGTTTCCTGCAGTTACCGCAACTATCAGAAGCCTGACTCCCCGGTAGCCGACCAACAGCAGTATGATTTGGATACGAACCGGAAGTTTAAAGCCGCAAAACCGGTAGAGGACTGGTGGAGCAGGTTCGGGGATGAAGATCTGGATTCACTCATAAGCCAGGCACTGGATCACAACCTGAATATCGCTGTAGCTGTGGCCAATGTCCGGCAAACCCGGGCTCGGTTGCGAGAAGAAGGGTTTGAGCTATTCCCGATCGTGCAGGCTGAAAGCGGATATACCTGGCAGCGGCAAAGTGAAGAAGCGGGCACACCAATAACAGAGCGAAATATTGAAACCTATGATGTGGGGCTAAGTGCCTCATGGGAACTCGATCTGTTTGGGCGAGTTTCGCAGCAAAGGGAAGCAGCCAAAGCTACGTATCAGGCCAGTTTTGCAGAGCTCAGAGGTGTATATGTAAGTGTTGCTTCTGAAGTATCCTTGGCTTATATGCAGCTTCGGGGTGCTCAATATCGGCTCAATGTGGCCAAACGAAACGTGGAGAATCAGCAAAACACATATGAACTTAGTAAAGCACTGGCTGAAAACGGCAGTAGTTCTGATCTGGATATGGCCCGGGCTAAAGCGCAATTGGAGCTCACGCATTCTACCATTCCGCCCTTAAAGGCTCAAATTAAGGAGGTGATGAATAGACTGAGCGTACTGACAGGACAGCCACCAGAGTCATTGCACACTTGGTTGGAACAGAAGCAGTCATTGCCCTCTATTCCACCTTCTGTTGCAGTAGGCAATCCAGAGCAAATGCTGCGCCGAAGACCAGATGTGAAGCAAGCCGAACGACAGTTAGCAGCCTCCGTTGCCCGTTATAATGTACGGGCTGCTGATTACTTCCCGCGGGTCAGCATCTTGGGAAGCCTGGGTTTTGTCGCAACCACATTTGGCGATCTCTTCTCGGGTGGAGCGTTAAGCGCAACCGTGGGTCCCTCTATCTCTTGGGCAGCCTTTGACCTTGGTAGAGTGGATGCCCGAGTAGATGCCGCCGATGCCGAAACCGATGCATTGCTTGCAGTTTACAAGCAAACCATATTACAAGCGCTGGAGGAAGTATCCACCGCGATGTCTGATTTTAGCCGGGAAGAAGAGCGTCGCAGGCGATTGACTACTGCGGCCCGGGCCAGTGAAAAAGCCGCTAAACTTGCCCGAAAGCGCTACAAAGCCGGTATTGATAATTTTCTGGATGTGCTGGATGCTGAACTAAGATTGCTCGAAGCACAAGATCAACTGGCGATGAGCGATATCAAAGTAGCTACTGATCTGATTGAAATTTACCGGGCACTGGGCGGCGGCTGGCAGGTGAATACAAAAGCCTATGCTGAAATCAATTAAAGGGGTAATACTAACATGTTTACCGGTAGGGTCTTCAAATAGTTTTAGAACAATATGACTTTAAGT
>DATGUX010000292.1:0-2262 GCA_035300985.1 Fodinibius sp. | reverse complement strand
TGGATTATTGGTGCCGGCGATAAGGCTCCGGCTCCCATTCAGCCTGTATATGGCGCAGACAGTACCTATAAGGTCAGCGAGGCAAATACCACCCAAGGCGGAGCCGACATTAGCGGTCTTGTATCTACACAGGCTGCTACTGAAAGCTTTGATGAGCCCATAGACATGAATGCCGTAACCACCTTCTTGACGGATAACGGTTTTCTTGTGCCCAATAATTAATGCTCAAGGCCTTAAAAATACTTCCTCGTCCGAACACTGGGTTTGTGGTTGGATAAGTTTTTAGGGCCTGAAAAGTAAATGGCATCGCAAAGCTGTTTCTCACAAATAACTAACAGTTAATTTTTCGGGGAGCCTCCTCATGGTGGGGGCTCCCCTTTTTATTAAGAGTGCTTTACAGAATTCAGTAAATATTAACAGGTTTTCATCTCTTTAAAATTCGCCCAAATGCGGCCTTTACCCGATTATTCCAAAACATAGCTTGGCACAATAAACATTTGGACGCTTTCTGCTTTTGTCTTAGCTTTTTTTTCGAGATATTTACATTTCTACACAAAGCAAGCAATCCATTATGATTATACCCATAGCCAGCGACCATGCCGGCTTCAAAGCCAAAGAAAAAGTAAAGAGCTACCTTGAAGATATGGATCATATGCCGGTGGATTTTGGCACCCATTCCGAAGAATCAGTGGATTATCCGGATTTTGCCGTTCAGGTTTCCAAAAAAGTAGATGAAGGAGAATATGACAAGGGTATTTTGATCTGCGGAAGCGGCCAGGGCGTGTGCATGACGGCCAACAAATTCAAGAATATCCGCGGTGCACTGGTCTATGATAAAAACTCTGCCCGCATGACCCGCCAGCACAATAATGCCAATATCTTATGCTTGCCCGGACGCCAGCTGTCAGATCAACAGTTAAAAGAGATTGTAGAAACCTGGCTCAACACCGATTTTGAAGGCGGACGCCACGAGCGGCGCACCAATAAAATTAAAGATCTAACCCAAGAATAATGAGCTTCATGAAAACACTTTCCCAACAAGATTCTGCTATCTTTAACCTGCTGGATGAAGAAAAAGAGCGTCAAAACACCAATCTGGAGCTTATTGCATCAGAAAACTTTGCCTCACAAGCCGTAATCGAGGCCATGGGGTCAACCCCGACTAATAAATATGCCGAAGGGCTGCCCGGCAAGCGCTACTACGGAGGCTGCGAGGTAGTGGACAAGATTGAGGATGTGGCTCGCGACCGGGCCAAACAACTGTTCGGAGCTGAGTGGGTTAACGTGCAGCCGCATTCGGGTGCCCAGGCCAACGCTGCCGTATATCTGGCCTTTATGGATCCGGGTGATACGCTGCTGGGGCTGGACCTCTCGCATGGCGGACATCTTACGCACGGATCACCCGTTAACTTCTCGGGCATTTTGTATAACTCCGAATTTTACGGTGTCGATAAGGAGAGTGGCCGCATAGATCTGGATGAGGTACGCAAAAAAGCGAAAGAGGTGCAGCCCCGGATGATCTCCATTGGTGCCTCGGCTTATCCCCGCGACTTCGATTATAAAGCTTTTCGCGAAATTGCTGATGAGGTGGGAGCTTATTTGTGGATGGACATGGCGCATACGGCCGGACTTATAGCTGCCGGTATCCTGAATGATCCCATGCCTCATTGCCACGTCGTGACGACCACCACCCATAAAACGCTGCGCGGTCCGCGAGGCGGCATGATCTTGCTGGGTAAAGACGGTAAGAATACGCTCGGAGTAGAAGCACGTAAATCAGGACGCACTAAAAACTGGAGCGAGGTACTCGATTCAGCCGTATTCCCGGGCACGCAAGGCGGTCCGCTGATGCATGTGATTGCCTCTAAGGCGGTAGCTTTTGGCGAAGCATTACAAGATGACTTTACAGAATATCAACAACAGGTGCAGGCTAATGCCCAAACCATGGCCGAAGCTTTTAAACAGAAAGAATACCAGCTGGTCAGCGGCGGCACCGATAACCACCTGATCCTTATCGACCTGCGTAACAAAAATCTAACGGGGAAGGTGGCCGAGCAGGCACTGGAAAAAGCGAATATTACGCTCAATAAAAATATGGTCCCTTTCGATACCGAAAGTCCCTTTGTTACTTCCGGTATCCGCGTCGGATCGCCGGCCATGACCAGCCGCGGTTTCGGTGAAGATGAGTTTAAAAAAGTGGCCGAGCTTATCGATCGGGTACTTCAGAAGCCTGAAGAGGAGTCCGTACTTTCCGGGGTTCGC
>DATGUX010000291.1:0-3220 GCA_035300985.1 Fodinibius sp. | reverse complement strand
AAACAAAGTAGCGCTGGAGCAATATTCAAAAATTAAGGCATTAATAAGTGGGCTCTCATAATCTGTAGGAATAAAAACTATAATAAGGGATTAGCCATATCATCAAAAACGGATTTTTGATAAAAAGGAATATAGTTTTTGAATCCCTCTTTTTTCAATACCTTAACTTTTTCCTTAATTCCATAAATCGTCATTATGATATCGGTAAACCGCTCGTATTCAATATTCATTTTAAGCATAATGTGGGGAGCCATTCTGTTAATATCAGGATGCTCTACCTCCGAACAGTTTACGGGCTATTCTTACGATCCTGAGGGCACCACCAATACCACTGACAAAGAAATTGAGCTGCAGCACAAACGGACTATCGGAATAAATAAAGATGGCGTCTGGGTCAGCAATGAATTTAACGGGGCGCGGATGAACGATTTTTATAAGGTGAGTGATTCGCTGTATCGGGTCGTTATTGAGCCCGAAAGACATCCGGTAAACAACAGCCCGTGGTATGCTTTTAAGATCTGGAGCGATACGGCTAAAACCGTCCGCGTTCAACTCTCTTATAAGCATGGGCAACATCGATACACGCCTAATTTGAGTCGGGATGGTCAGCACTGGCACTCCATTGATCCCAAGCAAATACAGACGGATACTGAAGCAGGAACAGCTACACTCACGCTTAAGCTCACAAAGCAGCCGCTTTGGGTATCTGCTCAGGAGCTGCTCTTATTGGGAGATATGCAGCAATGGGCCGATTCAATAGCCACAAATACCTCCGCCCTGCTCGACACGATCGGATACTCACACCGACAGCATCCCATCTTAAAACTAACCATCGGACAGGCGGCCCCTAACAGGAAGCAAGGGGTTCTTGTTATTACCGCACGCCAGCATCCGCCCGAAGTTACCGGCGGTTTAGCCAGCAAGGCCTTTATTGAAGCCCTGACCGCAGACACCGAGTTGGCGCAGGAGTTTCGGCGCCATTTTGAGATATGGGCCTATCCTCTGCTTAATCCCGATGGAGTACAGCAGGGCCACTGGCGAAATAATGCTGCCGGTATAGACCTGAACAGAGACTGGAAGCAGTTCAACCAGCCCGAAACGAAGAGCGTTCGCGATGACCTTGCTCCACTTGCTCAAAACGCAAACCGAAAGGTCTATTATGGTATCGACTTCCACTCTACTAATGAGAATGTCTTCTATCCCATTAATCGCGATATTTCTACCTTTCCCGAAGATTTTACCTACCGGTGGATTGACAGGCTCCGAAAACAGCTGCCCGAGGCGCCGCTCAGAATTGAGCCTTTCCCGCCTAACTCTCCCATTGCTAAAAACTGGATCTTCCACACCTTTGGTGCCGATGCCGTCACTTACGAGGTTGATGATGCTGCTGACAGGCAGCAAACCCGCACTATCGCTCGCACCTCGGCACAGATTATTATGAAAATGCTCTTAGAAGCACAGCAATAAGATCCGTCAAATATTATTATTTTTGGGTGTGCGGAACCTTTTCCATCAAATCTAATTAAAATAGTGCATTTGAAGGATACATAATCCATTAATTAAAAAGGGAGATATTATGTTAGGCACTATTTTGATTATCATCCTGATCTTATTTTTGGTAGGCTCTCTGCCCAGCTGGGGCTACAGCAGAGGGTGGGGATATGGTCCAAGCGGACTGTTGGGAACCATCCTGATTATCATAATCATACTGGTCCTCCTGGGACATATTTAGAACCCAAACAATTAATTATCGGTAAATTCAGAGGGTAATTTTCTTATCTTTATTCTTATAAAGTAAGGAATTACCCTCTTACTTATTTTGCGACTAAGCTTTGTATCAATCGGCATAATCTCGTGCTTAGCTGTTCCAACTCTTTTCCCCCGAGTGCAAAACCACCATCGAAGGCCAAATCATACGGGCCAGGTAGTGCCAGACGTTGAAATTATTCTGCTCAACTAATATTGACCATACTTATCATCACTACCGTCACTCGGAGTGGACTAACGCAACGGTAAGGACTATCCGAAGAAGGATATTTCCCCGAGAATAGTAGGATACGGAGCTTCCAGGCAAGCTTCCACTGCAGAGCGATGGAAGAAGATGTGGTGAAAGTACGAAAGCCACCCTGATTCTTGGGCTACCCTAAAACTATTGATGTAGTCAAAGATCCTTTTGCATTTAACTGGACCGGGGAAACCATGAGGCCTATTCGCATGGAAATTCAGCCGCTGGTACCCAACAGGTCTTTCTTTGCAGATCTTTAATTTACTTTTTTAACTATGTTGGAGAATTTTATATTTACCTCTATGCAAAAATATTTTCTTACATACTTCATATTTGGTATCCTGTTGCTCTCTTTCACGGCCTGCAGCAGCCAACCTGAGACCATTAAAGACTTAAGCTCAGAATCGTACAACCTGGTAAATTCTGACAGCATTTCGGTTACTTTTCCGGATGACTACCGCGGTAAAACCACCCTTATCACCTTTATCTATACGCACTGCCCTGATGTCTGCCCGATCATTACGGCCAATATGAAAAATATCCAAAGCGATCTGGCTGATACTTCCAACATACGGTTTGTGGAAATTACTTTTGATCCCGAACGCGATAGGCCCTCCGTATTGGCAAATTACAAAGATTTGTATAGACTGGATGAGCAATTTTCGCTGCTCACCGGGCAACCTGCCGAAATAGACTCGTTGCTCTCATCACTGAACATCGTTGCCCAAAAGATCAAAGCTGATTCTTCAACCAGTGACAGCAGCCGATATACCATGATGCATTCCAACACCATCTACCTTATGGACAAACAAGGACGCATACGTAAAGAATATCCGGCCAATATTGTGCCTCCCGAAAATGTTATTGAGGACCTTCAGGCAATCCGCTAATATTATGAGCTTAACCCACTTCGCCGGATCCGCAGCTCTCATGTTGATGCTGACAGCTTTAGGATGCACGGCCAATAAAACAGAAAATGAACCCCGGCAAACGGAGGAAACAAAACAGCCTATGCAGGGCCGCATACAACTTGACGGCGGCTGGCTGCGACCGGGTTTGCACCATGGCAACAGCGCTGCTTACCTGAGCATTAGCAACAGCACTGCTACCGCCGATACCGTACAAAGTGTAACGGCTCAGGCTTCCAAAGAAGCTGCCATCCACAGATCATTTAAAGGAGAAAATGGTATTTCAGGCATGCGGCCGGTCACTCAC
>DATGUX010000290.1:0-6099 GCA_035300985.1 Fodinibius sp. | reverse complement strand
GCCCTTCACCGATTTGCTGGTCGCCCGGTTCGTGGCACGCGTAGCCATGCTGCGCATATACACGCGATCGGGATCAAGGCTGTTCATCCGGATGCGATCGCCCAGCAGAGCCCCGCCGGTGCGCACCTTGGAGGGATCAATGGAGATAACGGCAATATTGATCTCCTCAAATTCTGTCAAGAAACGCCGGACAAGTTCATCCGTCAAAGAACTTTTTCCCGCGCCGCCGGTCCCGGTGATACCAATTAACGGGATCGGCTGACCATTTTTAGCCGGCTGAATAGGGTTTCCGCTTCCATCAAAAAGCTGTTCGTCTTTGAATCGGATAATATCATCATGCTCGTTTTCGATAGCCGAGATGCAGCGCGCGATGGTTTTGGGGTCTTTTTCAGCGATATTGCGGGTGTCAATCTGTTCCATCTCAGCCGGATCAAAATCACATTCTTCAAGCATATAATTGATCATGCCCTGCAGGCCCATTTCACTGCCGTCTTCCACTGAAAAGATATGATTTACTCCATAGGCTTGCAGCTCCTTGATCTCATCTCCAACAATAACGCCACCACCGCCTCCATATACATTGATATGCCCGGCTCCGCGCTCTTCCAACAGATCTACCATATACTTGAAATACTCCATATGCCCGCCCTGATAAGAACTTATGGCGATGCCCTGAACATCCTCTTGAATGGCGCAGTTTACAATCTCATGGACCGAGCGATTGTGCCCCAGATGAATAACCTCAGCTCCGCTGCTTTGCAGGATACGCCGCATGATGTTGATGCTGGCATCATGGCCGTCAAATAGGCTGGCGGAGGTTACAAAGCGTATTTTATGCTTCGACTCATAGACCTCAGGACGCTTATCAGAACTTTCTTTCTGCTGCGCGGATGATTCCTCGTTTTGACCCTCTGTTCTCACTGTATTGTTGGCCATAACATTACCTTCTATTCTGTTTGTATTCTCTATTATGAAGATAAGAAAATTGAAGTTCTTTTTCGGACTTAAGCCGAACGCGCTATTCCTCCTGCTTTCTTTTCTCCTTCAGTGAATAACTTTCCAGCTTGCCGCTAATCGGGCTGGTCAGTCCACCCGATATCGTTTTAGAAAGATTAGAGATGATCCGCGGCAGTGCTAAACCGGCCGAACAGGCAAGATATTTTGGCTCCCAGTGAGGATCAAATTTTTCTTTATAAGCCCGAACCGTTTTATAGCCGTGCATATTATCACCGTAAGCATATACAAAGTTGGCTACTTTTGACCATCGTTCGGAAAAATAATCAGCGCTGCTGCCCGAAAGAGGTGCCATTCCCATATTAAAGCGTTTATATTTGTGTTCGCTCCCCCATTTCATGGTTTCAAACAACATAAAATCGATGATACTGTGCGGTACTTGCGCCCTATAGCGGAGCAGATCCGTAGAAAGCTCTCGTCTATTACCACTTTGCAGGATATTGGAAAAGGCTACAATCTTGCCTTCTTTTTTTATTAAAGCCATGGGAAAGTTTGACAAATATCCCTTATCAAAATATCCAACCGCAAAGCCGGCTTCTTCACGCTTTTGGAGACGTAAATTTTCTTCCGATATCCTTTGCAAGATTGACCAATAGGCAGGAATTTGCGCCGGTGCAATCAGCTCCCACTCATAGCCGGTCCGGGAAAATTTCTGGTGATTTTCGTGGATGGCGGCATCAAATACCGATGCATCAAAAGGCTGAAGATTGACAAGAGCTTCCTCACCTACCTTGAAAGAGCTAAGACCCAGATCGATATAGAAATCCAAATATTGTCGCGCTACCCTATAAAATACCGGCGTGGCTCCTTCCCGCGAACAATGCTCCTTAAATTTCCATATTATATTTTCAGCCTCCTCCTCCGGACCGACGGGATCACCAAGTGCAATCCAGCTTCTGTTTTGCTTTTTAAACATGATAAATGAACGTCCCGAACTGCTAAAAAGAATTTCCTTATCCCCTAATAGCGATAGGTTGTCCAGCACATTGTCAGAATCGGCTATGATTTTTTTAGCTTTTCCTATTTCTTCAGGTCCTGTATATATATCAGGATACTTGGGCCGCAACAGTTTAAATAATCCTACTATCACCGCGAAGCCAAGTGCGGCTACTGTGGCCCGTAAATAACGCGGGGCATCTCCCATCAGGGAAAACTCCCACCACAGGCTTCGCTGATATTCAACATGCTCATAAGCAAAGGCGCCCAGCCAAACGGCACTCAGTAACACCATGAAAATCATCGTCAGCCAGCGTACCGAATACTGCTGAGAGAAAAGTGAGGCCTTTCGATGAAACTCTTTGCGGCAGGATAGCAGAGCAATAAGCATGATGGCCAGGAACGAAGCTTCTTCATAATCAGCTCCTTTAAGCAGAGAGAACAGAATACCAAATAACAGTAATCCTATGGTAAGGTGATAAGCCGCATCTACCCTTCGCTGCAGCGCCCCGGCCAGTACAAGCAGTGCTGCGCCGACCATGCTGGCCAAAAAGTGTGACATCTCAATAACAGGAAGTGGTATAAAGTGCTGGAGCCACTGCATCCGTGGCACTTCTGAAGGCAAAGCACCTGAAAAAAGAAGGATTGCGCCGCCAATAAATACCGAAAAGCTCAGTACCTGTGGTACAACCCGGGGCGCCCAATCTGCGGCCCTTTCTCCCAGTTTATGAACCGCCTTTTTATTTGAGATATATTCCTGATAACCGAGTACGATAAGTGCACCAAGCAGCGGTAAGATGTAATAGATGATCCGGTACACTAACATTATGCCTAAAATTTGCGAACCGGGCATAAAGTTTGACAGGTAGAGTAACATCACCGACTCAAAGACCCCCAGTCCACCGGGGACCTGGCTAAATAAGCCTGCTATCTGAGCAAGTAAAAAGATGCCGACAAAACTGAAAAAATTTATCTCGCCGTAGGGCAATAAGACATATAATACCGCAGCGGCCATCAACCAATCGACCGAGGCAATAACAACCTGTTTCAGTGCTAAATCAATATCGGGAAAGCTGAATGACCAGTCTCTAAACGTTAATTCTTTCTTTATCTTTGAGCTGGCCAACAAATATCCGGCCACCATCACCAATAAGGCTACGCCTAAAATTCGAAGCGACTCATAAGGAAGAGCAAAACCGTCGGGCATCTCAGGTGTTGCAAAAAGAAGCGATAAGCCAGCGACCATACAGAATCCTATCCAAAGGGTAAATGCGCTGAAACCGACGATCTGAGTAACCTGCAGACCCGAAAAGCCCCAAGTAGAGTAAATGCGGTAACGGATAGAACCGCCCGTGATTAAAGCCAACCCGATATTATGGCTAAAAGCATAGCCCACGTATCCTGCACGGATAATTTTACCGGCTTCCAGTTCTTCGCCAATATATTTAACCCCTAAACCATCGTATCCCGTTAATACCAAGTAACTTAAAAATGATATTACAACGGATAGCAGAATATGAGTGTTAGAAATTCCGGAAAGCTGAGAAGTGATTTCAGAAATCTCATATTGTTTTAGCTCTTGGTGCAAAAACCACAAAGCAAAGCCAAAAAAGATGATGCTAATAAATGGCGTTATTTTTTTGAGCTTTTTTTTCATACCAAGGTAAATCGTCGTACCAGCACAAATTGTTCGTACAGGAACTTGACCTGACGTAAAGTTATAATTCCCTATAAGCTGTTAGTATAATTACAGTTCCAAAGCTTATATAAACTATTTTTTTTATCCCATGAAGCGTATTCATAAAAGTTAGGAAGATAAGGCCATTTTTTATTATAAAAAATCAACATTATTGTGATAATGCTGCTAAAGACAAGGCAACAGTTTATGCAAGTATTTATGATTAAATTCAGCTGTAAATTTAATTCTGAAATGCAATAACCAAGTCAGCAGTCAGTCCCTTCTTTACGGGCACATCCAGCTGTATAAAATAGGGTTCCGGTTTCTCATATGGATCCAAATGACCATGGTCCCATTTTTCATTCTCATTTAAATCCTGATAGGCTGTAACCTTATAATTAAGCGGCGGCAGAGAGGATACCTCCACAGAGCCGGTAAATACGGTATCACGAATGATGCCCGACTCTTCATTCCTGATCTGTAAATGAATGTTTTGCCGTGTTGAATCTTCTGTGGTCACTTTCAGGCTGCCCATTTCTGACTGATGCCAAATAGTGGGATTTAATTTACGATAATCTTCGATAATCGGATCCCATATACGGAATTCATAACTGACGCCCTCCTTCCAATTTGGGGCAGGATTAATTTGTAATACATTACGTTTTACCGATACTTCCGGCCAGTCTTCTATTAACTCCGTGCCTTCAATTATTTTAAGTGAATCAACTATATCACTTTCTTCAATGGGCTTAGCATATATTACTTTAACAGGATCCGAAGGGTAATACCCATTTAAGTTATTCCGTGTAATAATCCGCTGCAGCGTCGTATCCTCCTGCGCTGATCCGGTAAATTGCTGATTCGTCTCCTTCAGCTTATTTCCAAATTCATCTACTATGCCATCTATATCAATAGCATAGGTCTGATCTTCCTGGAGCTGGCTTTTACTCTGCACAAAAAGAACAAAGGGCTCCTCTGGTGAAACATACAGCGGATAGGCCGGTGCTGCGCTTTGGCCCAGCGTATCGGTTATGCTAATCGCTGTGCTGTCGGTTTGTTGGATATTCTTGCTGAACCGCATACGTAACCGCTGCGAAGAAAAAAGGCCAACGCCCTGCAGAACAGGTCGCGTCGTATCTTCGGATGCAATGAAAAGTGCACCGAGGGTATCCTCTTCGGCCTTTGCCAAATTTATATACTCCTGGCTAAAGGGCTGCGCCCGCTCCTGCTGCTCTTCCCAAATCTTGTTTCGGTTACGGTCGTCAACCCACAAAGCCTGGTATTTACCCTCACTGAGATAAGAAAACTGAAAGGCACCACTGGTATCAGTGGAGGCGATATAATCGGCCTTTCCGGTTAAGTCAATCGGTTCGCGATATAAAAGAACGCGCCTGCCTTCTGTTCCCTCACCGCTTTGAGCTCCGATTATACGGCCAAAGAGCTTCCCTTTGTCGATCTCAGGGCCGGTTGAAACGGCAATTTTCTGCGGAGCTCCCATCTCATTATTCCGAACATCACTCAGCTCAGTTCCAACCGTTATAATTAATGTAGTAGAGTCTGGAATGGCCTGATCAAATTTTACCTTAACAGATTTACGCCCCCAGTCTAACTTATAATCAATGCCAATATCAGGCTCCACAATAAGCGCTTTTATCAACGACGAGCGTTCAACAAATTCGGAAAAGTAAAGTACCACACGGTCTTTACTAAAATTGGTGGTTCCGGTCTGGGGTTCCGTTTTAATGATATCGGGTCCCTCCTCATCGCGCGGTCCGCCGGTAGGCTGAGAGGGCGTTGCACAGCCAACAACTAAAAAGGCCAGGCATACCAAGCCAACAATAATAGGATTCTGCACCATTAAAAATTTTGTCCTGATTCTATTTCAACCAAAGATACAAATTTTTCTATTTCTTCATATCGCTATACTACAGACAACTAAAACACTACAGCTTGGGTATTCTATTATGTATATTTGAGCATAGTTGATATTAAATCTCATTAAAATTGTGTCTATGGATGCCATTTCAGCTTCCAAAAAACCTTCATTGCTGCGTCACCCCGCCATCTATACCGATTTTTATGAACTGACGATGGCTCAGGGTTATTTTTTATCCGGAAGAAAAGACGAGCGGGCCACCTTCGATTATTTTTTCCGCAGCAACCCTTTTAAGGGCGGCTATGTAATATTTGCCGGCCTTTCGGATCTGGCTAAAGTGCTTAATAATTTTCGTTTCTATGAGGATGAACTGCAATTCCTGGCCCAGCAAGGATTCCATGAAGATTTTCTGTCCTATTTGCGCAATTTTAGTCTGTCAGTAGATATCTATACAGCCAAAGAAGGGGAAGTCGTTTTCCCTCTCACTCCTCTTATGCGGGTGGAGGGCTCTATTATCGAAACCCAGATTCTGGAAACGCTCATCCTCAATATCCTTAATTTTGAATCGCTTATTGCCACCAAGGCGGCGCGGATG
>DATGUX010000289.1:0-5238 GCA_035300985.1 Fodinibius sp. | reverse complement strand
CCAAATTGATAGATGATGCCAATGATAACGGCCACACCAACCGGATAGATAATCCACCAGGGGATACCTATAACCAGCATTCCTACCATCCCCATAATACTGATGGCTCCTACAATCATAGCGTATGGCAACTGGGTATTTACGTGCTCCACATGATCGCATTGCGTGGCTATAGAGCTAAGAATGGTTGTGTCTGATATAGGCGAACAATGGTCGCCCCAAACCGATCCCCCAAGTACCGCACTGACACTGGCATAGATAATTTCATGCGTAACTTCAAAGGGCAGCCCGCTGTTATTTCCAATTTCCCATGCCAGGGGCACCACCAGCGGCATGAGGATGCCCATTGTTCCCCAGCTGGAGCCGGTGGCAAAAGCAGTTAGAGCCGACAGCAACAGTACAATGGCCGGCAGCCAGTAAGGATTCAAGGTTTCACCAAAAACAGACATCAAATAATCTGCGGTGCCCAGTTCAACGGTAATAGCACTCAGCGCCCAGGCCATCACCAAAATTAAAAGTCCGTCAAACATGGTATGCATACCCTCCATCATTCCTTCAAGGGTTTCCTCAACATTGAGCAGCTTTTGGCTAAGCGTCATAATAATAGCTGCGGCAATGGACAGAAGCGAACCCCAAAGCAGTGCTTTGTACGAATCTGCGGTTTCAATAATAGCCTGGACGGAATTCCCCTCTCCCGTTATGAAGAGACCGGCTATGGTTCCAAAAATAAGCATCAAAATAGGGATAGCTGCATTAGTCCAGTGCGACACAAATTTATCCTTCTCATCCTGTTCAATCTTATCCTTCCAAAGGTTGTATTTGTCTAAGGTTGGATCATGCTTTGCTTTATAAAGGTTGATGCGTGATTTAAGCATCGTTGAAAAATCGCGTCCCGACCAGGCAATAATCAGCACAAACAGAATAGTAAAGAAGGCATAAAAGTTATAGGGCAGCGAGCTTATAAATACAGCATAGGCCGATTCATTGAAATTAGGCATCTTAGCCTCTGCATCGGCGATAAAACCAACCATAGCCCCAATCCAGGTACTTACCAGGGCTACCGTTGCTACCGGAGCTGCCGTAGCATCCACCAGGTAGGCAAGCTTGGCGCGAGAGATGCGCAACCGATCAGTAAGGGGACGCATGGTGTTGCCTACTACCATGGTGTTGGCATAATCATCAAAGAAGACGATAAAGCCCATGAGCGATGTCATCAACTGCCCGTGCACTTTGGTGCGAACAAAGCGGGTAATACCTTTGATCACTCCGCGTGTACCGCCATTGTCGGTAATAATTCCCACCATTCCACCAATAAGCATCGTAAAGATAATGATACTCATATGGCTTACATCGGCCGTAGCGGGGACGATATAGTCGCTAAGCGTGGTGAAGAAGCTGCTGAATACGCCGCCCAAAGATAAGTCTCCCACTAAAAAGGCTCCGCTCCAGATTCCAAGAAAAAGCGCAAACAATACCTGCCGAAAAATAAGCGCAATGCCAATGGCTACTAACGGTGGTAAAATGCTGAGCCATGACCCCGCGATATCTGATCCCGCAGACACTTGGGCAACCATAGCACCCGGCGATCCGAAAGCTGCCGTTATAAAAACAAATAGTATACAAAAGGCAGCCGCTGCCAGATAATACTTTCGCTTCATCAATCTTTTCTGGTTTTAACTATTCAGTGGTAACTATTGATGAATGAAAATACAATCTCTGCGCTTATTTACCAGAAATTTTTTAGATATAAGACAATATTGATATAATAAAAAAACCCGGCAGGTCTTTATAACCTACCGGGTTTAGTGCGTTAGATTGAATTATCCCAATCGATCAATAGCTGTTTTGATGCGATGGATGGTCGTTTCCCTGCCCAGCAGTTCAAGGGTAGGCGTCAGATCCGGACCGTGTCCCATGCCCGATACGGCCACGCGCAGCGGCATCATAATCGGACCAAAACCGATATCCTGGGCCTCCATCACTTCTTTGATCTTATCTTTTAGCTTCTTGGCCTTAAAATCGCTTTCGTCCATCGGTTTGATCTCTTCCAGATAGGCCTGCAGGATTTCCGCACTGCCGTCCTTCCACTTTTTCAGCGCCTGCTCTTCATATTCCTGCGGATCTTCAAAAAAGAAGCGTCCCATCGTCACAAAATCTTCTACCTTGCTGACGCGATCTTTCATCAGCGGAATAATCTCTTTCATATATTCCTCATCAGGATCAATACCATGTTCTTTGGCAATCTCCTGAACACGCGGCCATAACTCATCAGCCGACTTTTCACGCAGGTAATGCTCATTGTACCAAATCAGTTTCTTATAGTCGAAGACCGCACCGCCTTTGCTGACGCGATCCAGTGAAAACAGGTCGATCAGCTCATCCATGCTGTGCAGCTCGGTATCATCGCCGGGACTCCAGCCCAGATAGGCCAGGAAGTTTGCCAGTGCTTCGGGTTCAAACTTCTGCTCTATATAATCGCGGGTATTAATGGGAATACCCTCACTCTCGGCTTTTCGTTTGGAGAGCTTACCTCCGCTGGGCGACATAATCAGCGGCAGGTGAGCCATCTTGGGCGGCTCCCAGCTAAAATATTCGTACATCAGAATATGCTTGGGCGTACTGCTGAGCCATTCTTCACCGCGGATCACGTGGGTAATATCCATCAGATGATCATCCACCACATTCGCCAGATGGTAGGTCGGCATTCCGTCCGATTTCAGCAGCACCTGGTCATCCAGTCCTTTACTTTCGAAGGAAACGAAGCCGCGAATCTCATCTTCAAAGCGGATAGTTTCGCGCCGGGGCACCTTCAGACGGATAACATATTCCTCCCCTTCTTCCAAACGGCGCTCCACTTCCTCCTGCGGAAGGGTGAGGCTGTTTTTCATTGACATGCGCGTGATGGCATCATATTTAGGGGCCGGATTGCCCGACTTCCTGAGGCGCTCGCGCATCTCATCCAGCTCTTCGGGGGTATCAAAGGCGTAGTAGGCCTGTTCCTGCTCCACCAGTTGTTCGGCATATTGTGCATACATATCCTTACGCTCACTCTGGCGATAGGGACCTGCATCACCTCCCGAGAATTCGGGATCCGGGCCTTCATCAATCTCCATTCCAATCCATTGGAGAGAATCCACAATGTCCTGCTCCGCACTTTCTACATAGCGGCTTTGATCGGTATCTTCAATGCGGAGGATAAAAGCTCCATCTTCATGTCCCTTTGCAAATAGATAATTATAAAGGGCCGTCCGCAGGCCACCAATATGCAGCAAACCGGTAGGCGACGGCGCAAATCGTACTCGTACAGAAGCTTCCATAAATCGTCAGTTATTTTAAATTCTTTTTGGCTTGCCTGAAAATAACGCTTCTGAGGCATTAATGTTAATTGATAGATCAACTAATCTACCCCCACTGCTCTTAGCGGTTGAAGGGATTATGCATTCGTTATTCGGGAGTTTCAAAACTCCCTCTTATATATGCAATACATCTCCGCAAATGACACATAATCCTTAAGGCCGTAATTCAAGCCCGCGCTAATGATAGGCCAGAAGATCAAATCGCGAGGCGACTTAAAATATCAAGCGCATAGCCAATATGGATCGCAAGCATAAATCCCATATATTTACGGCCGGCAGGCAATCAGCTGCCTTCGTTGTTACTGTCAAACTGCTAATATGAAACTGGCGCTCCTTTTTCCACAATTTGCTCCTAATCTCTATGACCTCGCGACTATGTTGCGGGCAGATCGCGTTATTTTACAGGACACCGAGCGCTGGTCGCGAAAAAGCCGCATCCACCGCGCTAAGGTCAGAACCCCTCAAGGTACGCAGTGGATCCATATCCCTGTGCGCACTGAGGATCGTAAAAAGGCGGTCCGGCATGTGCGGATCGACCATTCTGAAGACTGGATGACTCCGCTGCTTCGGACAATCGAATATAATTACCGCAACAGCATCTATTATGATTTTTACGAACCGGAAATAAAGGCGGACTTTCAGGAGGCTGAATCCTTCTCCCACCTGCTCCCCTTTGTACTTCATATCCAAAGACGACTGCTTCGCTTTATGGACATCCGGGTGGATTACGAACTGGCCAGCAATCTGCCCCAATATACCTCCGATCCCGACCTGCTGGCGGACCGCCTCAACGCTCAGACCCTATTCCAGGAATATGACAGCCGGCACTATCAGCGGCAAGCCAATAAAAGGCAGGATATAGCCTTAGACCATCCGACTTATCACCAACATTTTAACGGCTTTGAGCCGGGATGCTCTATCCTTGATGTGCTCTTCCAGTTTGGCCCGGAAAGTTTTCGAATTACGGACCAATTAGTTGAAGAAGCGGTTAACAACTAAAAAGGTTCTCTGCAGTGTTCCTCATCCGACAAATGGTCTTAGGTACTATAAGTTCTTCCGATTGTTCAGGATTTGGACGTGCCATATTCCAAAGACTGTTTAGAAATCCCGACTTTCTGCTATCTACTATTTACTATCTACCTTCTACTATCAACTATTACATTCTACTTTCTAATTATCATCAACTCTTAAGCTGCAGCCCTGCCTCCAGGGCAGCCTCGATAAGAGCTTTTGATTCTTCAAGATGCGCCCGGGTATAGGCATCGAAATTGTAGGTCGGCGGTTGCAAGCGCGCTTCCAGCATCTGATGCACCTCCTTAAGCTGATGACGAGCCACCGATCGAGCGTCTGCCGGCATTCTTTCAGGCGCATTAGTCAGCAACTCCGTCATGATATTCAGATACGAGCGCTGCAGATCTCTCCGATAACTTTTAATATTGCTGCCCGGCGATGCGGCCACTTCGCTCCAGATCGCATCCGTCAGCCCTCCCATTAAATCGGGAATGGTAACGGTACTGTCAGCCCCAAACTTAACTTCGGTATCCCTGATCCGGGCCAGACGCACCGGGTCGAGCAGCTGCTTCAGAATAGATTCCTGAATACCGGTAACCATGCGATGCAGCGGATAGTCAATACGTCCGGAATAGGTGTTGCTGTTGCCCCAGTGGCTCCAGCGGTCGGCTCCCAGCTGCTGGTAAATATCCTGCGGCAGCATCACGGCATCCGGATAAAAAGCTGACTCGATGATCATATTCAGTGCTTCCTGCTGCTTGGCCTTGGGCACCGGCTCAAAGGGCATGCGTCCGTTGGGATCGCCCGCGTGATCGCGGTATTGATGCTGCCCGCCGATATACTTGATGGCCGGAGCCAGCGTCCGCGCATA
>DATGUX010000288.1:0-2720 GCA_035300985.1 Fodinibius sp. | reverse complement strand
ACTGCTCTCCTTGTTTGCGCGGGGCCTGTGCTTTGCCCGAGGATTCCCGCGACTGACGGCGCAGCTGCTGCTCGGCCTTCTGCTTTTGGCGCACTTTTTTTTGCTGCTGCTCCGCCTTTTGTTGCTTCTTTTCGGCCTGTTTCTGTTCTTTCCGCTCCTCCTGCCAGTCAGCCACTGACTCTTTAGTATCACCTATCCAGCCTTTGATGGTGTCTACCGTCGTTTGCAGGTCTCGATCGAGCAGTGCCAGAATGGTAGTGATCAACAGAACGACTAAAATTATAATGGACCCGATACTGCCGGTTATATTCTGAAGTACCTGAGCGGTAGCAATACCCGAGGTCCCGCTCCAGGTGGAGGACAGCCAGTTATATTCGGCATTGAACCAGCCAATAAGCGTAGAAAATAATACCATAGACCAGATGCCGTAGGCCGTAAGCCAAAGTAACTGATGTACCTCATAAGCCCTGAATATAAACCAGCCGTAGAGGAGGGTGAGAACCGGAATAACCAGACTCATATATCCAAAAAGCTGATAAACAAAAAAGTGCGACAGGTAAGCACCCAGTACGCCCAGACCATTTTGAATGCGAAGCGCCGGCCCGCGATCGATGCTCAGTAAACTATCTGCCGACAAAGATTGGATGAGATTATAGTCGGAGGCATGATAGCTTAATATACTGAGGCCAAGCAGGCCGCCAACGGCCATAATTAGGATGCCGATAATTTCCATTTTCCGGGATTCTGAAAGACCTCCCAGAAAACTGTTTGAATTACTCTTCTTTGCCATAGAAATCCGAAATAATTCCTTCTTCCATTACAGGTAGAACCTCTTTGCTGTTTCTCTGACAGCAATATGATAAATCTTTATCACTTACGACACCCTGCAGACGCAGGGCATAGTCGGACGTTCTTATAACCTGCTCTATATCATCCCCAAACTTCTCATAAATACCAAAAGCTACCTTAGCACCATCTTGCATAGCCCTTTGCGGTTCTCCGTTGGCCAGATCAGCGATAATATTGCCGGCACAAAGCAGGTCTTCGAGTGCCATACTTCCTCTCCATCCGGCGCAGACCAGCGCAACATCGCCATCGGTCGCCGCCAGATGTTCGACTATAGCTTGTAAGTTAAGAAAAGAACCGATAACAATCTGCCGTGCCAATCCTGAGCGCTTAATGGCCTTGGTTCCGTTGGTGGTATTCAGAATAATGGTTTTACTTTCTACCGCTTCAGACGTATAGTCAAGAGGTGAGTTCCCCAAATCATACCCTTCGATCTTAACCCCGTCCTTCTCACCACAGAGCAGATAGTATGAAGAATCCAGGTTTTGAGAAATCTTGCTGGCATCACTCATATCGGCCACAGAAATAACACCCTTAGCGCCATGATCAAGAGCCGTAGCGATCGTAGAACTGGCTCGCAGCACATCAATGATAACTACTGTCTTATCCCTTAAGTCCTCCTCCTGGAAGGACTGTGAGGATATAAATACATCTACCTTATTGTTCATCAATCGTATCTATTTTGCGATTTTTTTTAATTGGATTCCATCTACTTCTCTAAAAATGGGAGCTTCACTAT
The DNA here is from genome assembly GCA_035300985.1 of Fodinibius sp. Classification (GTDB taxonomy): domain Bacteria; phylum Bacteroidota; class Rhodothermia; order Balneolales; family Balneolaceae; genus Fodinibius. Next base: position 1,135 of record DATGUX010000288.1, on the reverse strand, counting down.
CCTGGCTTCTGCCTTTTTGTTTCGCACCTCTATAAAGATGCTTTGTTCGGTATTAGCAAAGGCAATGTCCACATATCCCAGGCCAATATTCTCGCCGAGGCTGATGGAACGTGTGCCACTGGTTACCGTACCAATTTCATTATTATCGCCATCAAAAATGGCATATCCCTGGCGGGGAATGGATCGTTTATCATCAATAGTAAAGCCCACAAGTTTGCGGTTAAGGCCTTCTTCTTGTACTTCCAAAAGCGCATCACGGCCAATAAAGTCGCCCTTGTCAAGCTTAGTTAACCAACCCATACGCGCTTCCAGCGGATGTGTATCCTTGGTGATATCATTACCGTAAAGCGCAAAACCCATTTCCAGACGCAGCGTATCTCGAGCACCCAGACCGCAGGCTTGTATATCAAACTCTTCGCCCGCTTCCAAAATAGCGTTCCATATGGCCTCCGGATCGACAGTGTCTTTGTTAAAGTACAGCTCAAATCCCTCTTCCCCGGTATAGCCGGTGGCAGAAAGCGTTACATCATTAAAGCCGGCCAGCGTTCCTACTTCAAAATGGTAAAAAGGAATGCCGGACAGATCCGTTTCGGTTAGTCTTTGAAGTGTTTCCACTGCTTTGGGTCCCTGTACGGCCAGCAAACAGGTATCGTCAGAAATATTTTCCAGTTTAGCCTCAAAAGAGTTGTGAGCGGCGATCCAATCGAAATCCTTTTGGATATTTGAAGCATTAACAACCAGCATATATTGCTCTTCATCCAACATATATACCAGCAAATCATCCACAATACCACCGTCTTTATAACACAGGGCCGTATATTGGGCCTTTCCGGGACTTATTTTTGAAAGGTCGTTAATGGTAATGTACTGAAGCAGGTCCAGCGCTTGAGCACCCTGCACAAGAAACTCACCCATATGAGATACATCAAAGATTCCCACGCTGTTACGCACGGCTTTGTGCTCTTTGCGGATACTGTCGTACTGCACGGGCATCTCGAACCCGCCAAAATCAATTAATTTGGCACCGGCTTGTTCATGAAGGTTGTAAAAGGGCGTTCGCTTTAGCATAGCACGCTATGGATTAGGTTATCGGCTTTTGAGACCCTTGCTGTTATCCAGCAGAAGGCATAAGATA
>DATGUX010000287.1:0-3642 GCA_035300985.1 Fodinibius sp. | reverse complement strand
CCGTGGATGATGACTGCGTAAAAGTCTTTGCTTTTGGTATCGTTAATCGTATACCGAAAGTTGACAAAAAAGGGCATTCGGCCGTTAGCCCAGTAGTAATCCCATTGATCTTGAAACTCCGTGCGTACGTCAGATTTGCTTATATAACCGCTCTCAATAATCTCAATGGTATTAGCATTATAGACGAAAGCCATTTTCTGATTATAGCTGATATAGTCGGCAACCAGTCCTTCATAATCCGTCATATAATTGGTTAACTCGGTTAATGCCTGTTGTGATGAGATTTCCTGGAAGGCATAGAGGTCTGCATCCAGGGAATCGACAATGCGGAGCACATTTTTGGTTTGCTGGAAGTCATCAGATGGCCCCTGATTGTTGCCACCATACCACTCTACATTCCAGGTCACGGTTTCCAATATTCCATCCGGAGCAACGGATGCTATGGGAGTGAGTTCTTCTGCAGGCGGCTTTTCCTCCTCATCCGCCGGTGGATTACTGTTCGTGCTGCAGGCCCCGAGGGAGAGGGTAAGGGCAAGTGTAATAAGAAGGTGTAGCCTGGAAAAAAGAGTGTTTATCAAAATGATTTAATCTGCCTTTTGTTTGGGGTTAATACTTAACACCGGACTTTTAACATTGCGGACAACATTCGCCGTGGTACTGCCCATCATCAGGTAGTCGATGCCGGTGCGGCCTACCGTGGACATGACGATAAGATCCTGAGGGTTGTTCAGGTTGTAGTTGAGAATAGCCTCGTGCGGGGTATCGGTGGAGACGAGAACCGTGGTTGAAATCTGGTCGCCCAGATCATGAAAGGCCTCTTTGGCGAGTATTTTCAGACGTTGCTCGCGCAGCTCAATCTTTGCTTTATCCGGGTCGTTATCGTGTTCAGGGTCGTAAGCGAAGATATTGATCAGCTCCAGGTGGCTGCCGGCCTTGCGGGCAATCTCCTTGGCATAGGGAAAAGCTTTTTTGGAGTGGGCTGAAAAGTCAGTGGTGAGTACAATATGATCAAGGTTGGTAACTTCACGCTCCTTATTGACAATGAGTACCGGTATATGCGCCATACGCAGCACTTTTTCGGCCACCGAACCCAGGAAAAAACGGGAAAAGCCGGTACGCCCGTGGGTAGACATGACGATCATATCAAAAGCGGAGGCTTCTTCAACGATCGACTGAGCGGGGTTTCCGATAGCAATGAGCGGTTTGGTAAGGTGTGCATGGTCAACATTTTCTTCGGCAAACTCCTGGAGCCGCTCATTCAGGGTGGCCTCGATTTTATCATAGTCTTCCATCGAGGTTGTGCCCATTCCAAACATATAGGGCCCGCTGTCTATTTCGCTCAGGGGCAGGTAGGAGTGCAGCGGCGTAATGGTGCCTCCAAAGAGCTTGGCCATTCGTTCGGCCGAGTGCAGTGCTGCCGTAGCCGGACCGGAAAAATCAATGGGAACGAGAATTTTAATATTATCCATAGCAGTAAATGTATATGCTTGTTGTTAATATATGTTGGCAAAGCTCACACATAATATATCAAGATGCAGGTAATTTATTAAAAAATGACGATTTATCCGAAGCGCGGTCAAAGCCATCCCTTTCGTTTAAAGTACACGATCATGATGATAGCTATGGCCGCCATCCCCAACAGCGCAACCGGATAGCCCCAGTACATACTGAGTTCCGGCATATTATACGGACTGGTTTCGGGGTTAAAATTCATGCCGTAGATGCCCGCAATAAAGGTGAGCGGAATAAAAATGGTGGCAATGATTGTCAGCACTTTCATCACCTCATTCATTTTATTACTCATATTCGACATATACAGATCTTGCAGGCTGAGCGCTGCCTCCCGATAACTCTCGCTTGCCTCGATTACCTGTATGGTGTGGTCGTAAACATCGCGCAGAAACAGCTTGGTGTGCTCAGTGATCAGATCAGTATCATCCCATCCGGTGGAAGCAAGAGCATTGCGCAGCGGCCAGACAGCTTTATGAAATTGGACTACTTTGCGGCGTATCTCATGAATCTGCTGCAGTTGATTTTCATCCTGATCTTCATCCTTAAATAGACGGTCTTCTGCGGTCTCGATCTCGTCACCCAGCTGATGGATCGTCTTGAAATAGTGATCTACGATTGTATCGATGAGGGCATAGGCCAGGTAGTCCGTTCCGTGTGTACGCAGACGTCCCCCTTCAAGCTGCAGCCGCTGTTCGATCGGTTGAAACAGATCGGCATCGGTCTCCCGGAAAGTAAGTACATAATCAGGCCCCAGGATGATGCTGATCTGTTCAAAATGCAGGCTCTTATCCTTTTGCGAATATCCGGGCATCTGTAGCACAAAGAAGATGCAGTTGCTATAGATCTCCATTTTTGGACGCTGCCGCGTATTGACAATATCTTCTTGAATGAGCGGGTGCAGTTTAAAATAGGACCAGACGGGACGAAGTTTTTCTACATCGTGCAGACCGCGGATATCCAGCCAGGTATTGTGTGGATTTGCGAGGGCCTTTTCTGCATCGTTGATCTTCTGAAGAGTCGTAAAATCAGCGTGGGAGGAGTGGTATTTGCAGAGTTTAAGCTCTACCTTTTCCATCTGCTGAACACCCAGGTGATTTGCCGTGCCGGGGGGAGTGCCCGGTTTTTTGAAGCTGGGCCTGCTGGCGTAGGGAAAGATGCTGATCCTCTTCTTTTTTTTACTCATATTTCTTTACCTGAGTCAGAATTATATGATATCGATAATATGGGGATGACGCTCATTTATTACAACCGCAAAGATAAGCCCAAAATAAAAAAGCCTGTGCCATTTCGGCACAGGCTTTAATTTAGTGTTATCCACTTGCAGCTATGGGATAACAAATGCTGTATAATGGCTTAGCCGCCCAGCTTTCCGCTTTCGGCTTTCTTTTTCAGGTCATCATTAGCGTAGACGGCAATTTCAACCCGCCGATTTTTTTGTCGTCCCATATCGGTGCTGTTATCTGCTACGGGTTCTTCCTCTCCAAAGCCGGTGATAATCATCCGCTCGCTGTCAACGCCGTGTTCAGAAGCGTAGCGGGCGACCGATTTTGCCCGGTTTTCAGAGAGTTTCTGATTGTAGTCTTCAGCTCCCTTGCTGTCGGTATGCCCGGCAAACATCACCTTGGTGTCAGGATAGTCCTCAAGGATAGTGGAAAGTTCCTCAATATTATTTTTGGATGCCGATCGCAGTGCGTAGGAGTCGAAATCGAACAGTATACCTGAGTCAAAGGTAATTTTAATACCCTCACCTACACGCTCCACTTCGGCATTATCAACTTCTTTTTCCATTTCCCTGGCCTGTCGGTCCATATAGTTACCTATGGCCGCGCCGGCTGCACCTCCCACCGCTGCACCGATTATAGCGCCCGTAACGGTATTACCTGCTGCTTTACCAATAACTGCACCGGCCAGTCCGCCACCGCCGGCCCCGATTGTGCCGCCTTTGGCCGTCTTGCTCCAGTTCTTGCATCCTTGAGATATAAATGCGAATAGACTAAGACAAAGGATTATAGCCGTACCTTTTTTGAATGTTGTCATAACAATAGAAAATATTTTAGTTAATGTGAAACAGTGGATTATAGGCAATTATTTGGGTGATGTTCCAGCTCTATTTTTAAATAAAAGCTAAGG
>DATGUX010000286.1:0-3700 GCA_035300985.1 Fodinibius sp. | reverse complement strand
CATTATGCTCAGCCGACTGTTTACTTATTTCAGTATATTTTTCTTTAACCGTTTCTTTTAGTTCATCGGCATTTTTAGTGGTAATACTCATATTAGCAGCAGTCATTTTGTGTTGCAGTTGTCAAACGATTGGTGAGTGGGATTAAAAGCTGGCTTAACTCCTCAACGCCCTCTTCATCCAGGCAGTAGCAGGTGCGTACCCCATCAACTTCGCCTTTAATGAGCCCGGCATCTTTGAGTGCTTTTAGGTGCTGCGAGACGGTTGACTGGGCCAGCGGAAGCTCATCGGTGATATCCCCGCAAATGCACGTATCTCGATCAGCCAAGAGCTCAATAATAGCAATGCGCGCGGGATGCCCCAAGGCTTTCATGAGCCGGGCCGCACGTTTTTGGGAGCTTTCAAAAAGTTGTTCTTTGGTTATTGCCATAGCATTATCATTTATCGTATATTTACGATAAAGGTATGCTTCTCAGCGTTGCAAGTCAATAATAAAAACAAAAAAAGTAGGTGCCGAATCAACGGAACCTACTTTGTGATCAGCACACCTCACAGATGATATGTGAGAGTATCTTTCAGTTTACTTTCTATAGGATCTTATTCCCAGCGCACCCAGCTACCTTCCCGGGTCCAGTCTTCGGTGCCGAAAGCGCCACTGTATTCTATCTGCTCGAAGAAATTATCCGCAGGAGGAGTTACACCACCGGTAAGTGCAGGGGAACCTGATTGCAGGGCGAAATTAAATCCGGCGGGATCTACAAATTGGGGATTCGCCTTTTGCAATCCTAATTGATCGTAATAAGGCAGAGAAGAACCATCGCTGGCGTTATTATAGGAAATATTGCCTCCAAAGGTCAGGGATGTTCCTACCTTTGTACTGGTTCCATCTTCAGTGTCAACATAAATAGGAGCTTCCGTGTTTTTTCCGAAGTTGGCTATAATAATGTTTTTATACTCTCCTTCAATACCTTCACGCAGATGCAGGCCCCGAATCGTCTCCCCGTTGGCTGCATCATTACCATAGATGGTAACATTGTAGATTTGCGGAGAAGTTGGACCATTTCCACTGTCGCAGTTGGCGACGTCATCACAACCATCATTCTCAAAACCACGGTTGGAAGGTGTTCCTTCGGTTTGTACCCCTACCCAGAACTGTCCCCGACCGGTCCATCCTTGGTCGTAGTCAAAAGTGTCATCCTGTGCTCCCTTGATTACCAAGTACTTGATATCAACAGTACCGCCAAAGAGTTCAACACCGTCATCCACAGACTGATAGATGCTGATATGATCCAGCTGTGTACCACTGCCTACGGAATACAGGGTCAGGGCCTGCAGCTCGCTGCCATCGGCAATGCTGTAGCCGGAATACTCGATACGAACGTAGCTCAGCCGGCCGCTGTTGTCGGCATCATTAAACGATTCTCCGCTGGCAATATCAGCGCCATACTGCACGCCCTGGTCGAGTCCCTCAATTTCTCCAAGGCCACCCGATATATTATTACTTGCCTCGCCGGCCAGGATAATACCACCCCAGCTGGCGACCTCTTTACGCTCAGAGGTAAAGACAATAGGATTGTCGGCAGTCCCTTCCGCAACCAACCGACCGGATGCCCGTGCAGATTCAAAGTTTGTAGCGTCTCCCGGCAACGTAATGATCGTTCCAACTTCAGCATTGTTGTTATTGTGATAGGTAAAGCTGACCTCCACGCCGGCTTCTACGGTTAACGTAACGCCGGGAAGTACAAATCGCGGGCCGGTGAGTGTCGTATCGCTCGACCAGGTTTCATCTTCTGAAATTAATTCGCCCGGAAGATCTTCATAAACTGCCGGGATTTCTATGCCGGGATCGGGATTCGGGTCCGGTCCAACACCATTATCGTCGCTGCACCCTGAAAATAGCATTGCCGGGAGTACCAATAATGCCATTAGTTTTGTGACTGTTGATTTCATAGTAAGTATGCGTTGGTGATTATTAAGTGAATATGTGGTTGTTGATTGTTTGAGTAACAAACTTAACTGATGAGCATTAACAAACTATTATCATCATATTTAAAAACCATTAACTATAGCGACAGTGTAGCTCCTAACTGCAAGGTTACTCCTGGGTTGTACCGGAATGTGGTTGCCGGTCCCTGGGTATATTTGCGCTCATCATTTAACAGGTTGCTTGCTTCTAAACTGAGGTCTACCTGCCCGAGTGAATATTCAATTTTGGCTCCCAAATCGTGGAACGATTCTTCGTACTCATCATACTGCTGACCCCTTTTACCGACGGTGACAATACGCTCGCCAAAGGTGTTATAGCTGAGGGAGAGATTCATATTCCACCGGGGCATGGTATAAAAGGAGGAGACATTGATAATGTATGGGGACTGCCCTACCATCGGGCGCTTTATATTAGCTACGCGGTTAGAAGCCTCGCTGCCCATCTCTGTTTCTGAAAATATGTAGGAAGCATTGGCCACCACTTGCAGCCGGTCTGTAATATTTTTACGTCCCTCAACTTCCACGCCATATAAATTGGCTTCCGGAGCATTGTCATAAAACACCTCGTTAGCTTCCGTCAGCCGGTAGAAAAGCTCAATGGGATTCTCGAACTGCTTGTAGAACGCACTGACGGCAAACAGCTCCCCTCCCCGGGGGTAGCTTTCAAAGCGGAGGTCGTAATTGGTGATTCGGGTTTGTTTTAAATCGGGATTGCCATAAATCCGCTGACCACCAAAGAAATCAGCGAAGTTGAAGTTGGAGATCTCCCGGAATTCCGGACGTGCCAGAGTGCGGGAAAATGCCGCCCGTATGTTTGTCCGGTCGCTCATCCCATAGGTAACATTGACGGCCGGCAGGAAATCGGTATCATCCACGCGGGATACCTCTTCATATTTCCCATCCAGACTCAACGGTACTTCGATGGTTTGGACGGAATTTTCTACACGCCCACCGACCTCAAAGGATAACCGGTCGAAGGCATGCCACCGAGTGCTGATGAAGCCTGCGTATACTGATTGAAACCCGTCATACCAGTCCGACTGGTTGACACCAAACTGGGTGGTTTCAACCATTTCCAGCGTACCGTTTTCAATGAGGGCATCACTGAAGAGGCTACCAGGCGGCTGTGAAGCTATATCGTCACTGACAAAGGGAGCAACCTGGTCACGATAGGCAATCCGGCGGGCCGTAAACCGGCGATCCTTAATCGCAACATTCCCGCCTGCAGAAACGTCTACAAAACCCGCAGGCTCAAATTCGTACTTCAGCCTGGCTGCATAATTGTTGTCTTTCTGGTTGGAGAAGAAATGCCCGTTGTTGTCGCCGAAGGGAGCAAAGTTGTATTCACCGCCTGAAAGATTGTACCGGGTGGTACGCCGGTCTGGTCGCACTCTCAACGCACTGTTGTAACTTACGTTTGCCGAAAAGGTCGACAACATGAAATCCTGGAAATAGGCCTCCATCTCCAGGATATTGGAAAATATGGTACGGCGATCAAAATTTAAGACGGTTAAACGGTTTATCCCATTCTGGTAAGGCCCCTGTATAATACTTTTAGTGTCGCTGGTAGAGTTCGAATATAGCGATTTAAGACCAATCTTGGTCACAGATGAAGGCTTGACGAATATATTCAGCATTCCACTGAGATCAGCTGATGTTACTCCTTCGGTTTGTTGATAATCCGTAAGGTAGTTGGGGGCATCCCCATCAAAAAAC
>DATGUX010000285.1:0-14097 GCA_035300985.1 Fodinibius sp. | reverse complement strand
CGTTGAACTTCATCCTCGGCGGTGCTTATACCCGCTTTTGCAGCCTTGACATCAGCTTCGGCCGAACGTACCTGCTGCTCATACTCTTCACTGTTAAGCTTAAACAGTACCTGTCCTTTGCGTACAACATCTCCTTCGTCAACCAGCATTTCTGTTATATAGCCCTGAACCCGGGGACGAAGTTCTACCGTTTGGGATCCTTCCAGAGTAGCGGGATAGCTGGTGGTAAGTACAATAGAGCGGGGCTGGAGCTCCAGTACGGGAATGGGTTGGGGTTGCTGAGGGCCGCGTTGCATTCCCTGCTGGCCACCTCCTCCGCAGGAAACCATAAAAAATGAAGCAAGGATAATGGCTGCGGTTCCTTTAATTATCGGGTGATTAAATTGCATGACTTTTTTCACTTTGAATATTTGGGTATATTGAGTTTCAAAAATTAGTTGATAATGTCAATAATATGTTATGACGAAACGGATTTATGCAGATTAGATAAAACAGATTCAAATGTTTGGAGTTGGTTCTCAGAAACAGAACTGCTGATATTACGGTCAATTTTTTCATCCAATTTTTGAGCTTCTGCAAGGGCTCTAATGCCAGGACGAGTGATGAAAATTATCTTACGTCGCTTATCGGCCGGATCGGTAGCACGGGCTACAAACTGATTGCTCTCCAAAGAATTTATTTGTCGGAGTACCGCAGATTTATCCCGCTCTACTATTGAGGCGAGTTCTTTTAAAATCATTCCATCTTCGCTATTTAAAATATTAAGTAGAAAATACTGTTCCACGGTCAGTTGAACGTCTGCTTTTTCAAATTCGTTCACAAGCGTTCGAAAAATTTCTTTAACGGTAAAACCCATTTTACAGCCCAGGGTTTGACAGGAGAATTTCTTGTTAAGAGACATAGGTTGTGTGTGCAATTTTAAAACGGTCTAAGAAAAGAATATTAGTTGATATATGCAACTAACTATAGTTTATTTTTACATTTATTTAATATTTTTGTCAAAGGTATGGCGCTTTACCCTTGCCAGAGGGCCCTAAACCCCATAGATCCTTAATGGCATAGACTAAATAAGTGGGATGGAAAAAGCTATGGCCGCCAGTTTTTTGAGTAATCGGGCAATTTTCCGTACCTTTTTCTGATGTTTTTATAATGATATTTCTTTATCTCTCACCGTACTATTTGCATTTTTTAAAAAGAACAAAGTTATAAGCATAGCGTTTTATGGATTTATTTGAAAAGCTGCAGAGCCGGCCGGGTCCTTTAGGTAAATTTACTTCAGAAGGCTACGGTTATTATACATACCCCAAATTGGAAGGGCCATTGGGACCTACTATGCGTTTTAATGGCGAAGAAGTAATTGTTTGGAGCATTAACGATTATTTGGGTATCGGAAGCAATGAAGAAGTGAAAGCTTTTGATAAAAAAGTGGCCGCAGAAGGCACGAGCCTCAGCAATCCCATGGGGGCGCGCCTGATGACAGGAAATTCCACAGAGCATGAAAAGCTTGAAAAGGAGCTGGCCGATTTTGTCCATAAACCAGAAGGCTTGCTTTTAAATTACGGTTATCAGGGAATAATGAGTGTTATACATGCACTGGTCGACCGTAATGACTTTCTTATTTACGATGAGCTATCACATGCTTGTATAGTAGATGGAAAGCAGCTGGCCATGGCTAATAAATTTGTTTTTAAGCACAATGATATAGCCAGCTTTGAAAAGCAGCTTGAGCGAGCGCATCGTAAAAGCGGGCCCAACTCATCTATACTGGTCGTTACAGAAGGAGCTTTTGGAATGACCGGCGATCTGGGCATTCTTAAAGAAATGGTTGCGCTGAAGGAAAAATATCCCTTCCGGCTGCTGGTTGACGATGCTCATGGAGTAGGAACTATGGGGAAAGACGGCTCCGGTACCGGAACACATCTTGGCTGCCAGGAGGGCGTTGATATCTACTTCGGGACTTTTGCTAAATCTTTTGCCCTTATTGGGGCTTTTGTGGCAACCGAAAAGCGAGTGATAGAGTTTTTGAAAGCCAACACCCGTAGTCAGATTTTTGCCAAGTCAGTGCCACTGCCGATTGTGAAGTCGGCCCGCAAACGTCTTGAGCTAATCCGGAGCCATCCCGAATGGCGGAAACAGTTATGGCAGAATACCAACGCACTGCGCGATGGGCTTCGTAAAATTGGATACAATGTGCTCCCGGCCGAATGCCCCGTAACGCCGGTACTGACAAAGGGCAGTACAGACTTATGTCAGCTCATCATGCGTGAGCTCCGCGAAGACCATGGTATATTTGTAAGCGGAGTAGCCTATCCGGTCGTACCTAAGGGCACAGTGCTTATTCGCCTGATTCCCACAGCTGCCCATACTGAAGAACATATTCAGAAGACGCTGGTTGGATTTGATGCAATTAAAGAGGTAGCCTTAGGCAACCTGAGTAAGCCATCCCGGATGTCAGCCTAATAGTAATGGTCTATATCCTTTCTATTAAAAAGCCCCGTTTTTCGGGGCTTTTTTATTTTAAGAAACTGAAGAAAGCTTCTACAAAGGACCTGGCTTGGCAGTCCGGAATTCCGCCTACGGCTTTCTTAACTAAGCAGCCAAGAGGGGTTAGGAAAACAATTTCTTGAGCATGCCAATGACACCCGTTTTTTTATCCTCTTTGTGGGATCCTTTTTTCCCGCCGCTGAGCTTATCATAGCTTGGACGGGGGAGTTCCATATCCTTATTTTTCTTTTTTCGGCTATGATCTTGTGTTTTATTTCTGCCGCGCTTTTTCTTAGTCTGTTTCTTTTGCTTCTTTTTCTTCCGCTCCTTAAGCTTCTGCTTCACTTTATCGGGCAAAGCAAGTTCTTTAGGGGCCTGTCCCAGCTCCCCTTCAAGCTTGTTGATGTCGCCTCGGTCCTGCTTTGATACCAGCGAGACAAGAGTGGTTGTTTTGGTGGGATCGATTAATGCCGCGCGGTAGCGGTATTCATCGGCATTATTGGGTACATCGTAGTTGATGACCTGTTTTATATTCCGGACATCAAGCTCGGCCGCCGAAATATCTGCTACCAGTAAAAATTGTACGTCGCCATTAGTGAAGTTGGAAAAACGCTGGGCATATTTTTCATCTGAGAGTTTCTCGTGCAGGCTGGTAGCTTTGAAATTTCGTTTCCGCAGACTTTTATAAAGGCGATCGGTTCCCCGTTTGGAGGCGGTAAAGATAAGGCAACGATCATTGGGTGACTCCTCGATATAAGCCATAAGCGTAGTGATCTTCATCCGGCTGGGTACATAAATATAGCCGTGTGAAAGATCCTGAGGTATGGCGGATGGCTTCTTTAGCAGCTTCTGGCCACGCGGATCATCAAAGCCAATGGTAATGCCGTCGTTAAGCGCATCTACGGCAAATTCTTTAATCTCATCGGTGAGCTCATCGGTATATATTAATGTTTGATGATCATTGAGCACTCGTTTGAGGATATCCTTGACTTTTGACATCAGATTCAGCGATACAAGTTTATTGATGTCATCAATAACAACATAGTCCACCTGCCGGAAAATGTATCGCAAGGTCTGCATTGTGTCCAGCAGCGGGCCCGGATTGCCAATAATAACCTGCGGGGAGCGGTTAAGTGCTTCTTGCTGTTCCTCTTCGGTACCATCTAAGTCAATAGAAGCGCCTTCAATTTGGCTGTGGCTGCCTATATCCGAAACAAGCTTCTCAATTTGCCGCGACTCTTCCGAATTGGGCGTCAATATCAGGGTTGTTGTTTTTTTCGGGCCATCTTTTGCAGCAATCTTAGCCAAAGCCGGAATGATGAAGGAAATGTTTTTGTCCTTCCCCGGAGCAGCCTTAACCAAGGCATCATGGCCGTTGAGTATCTTTGGAAGCAGTTGTTTTTGGAGTTCAGTCGGTTCAGTGTAATTTACATCGCTAAGTCCGTTCAAAATATCTGGGCTTAACTGTTCTATATCTTCAAAATTCAACGTTCTAACCTTTCATTTAATTAACATTTGTCGTTCAGGATGCATTGCTTCAAAACCAAGCAATGGTGATCAAATAGTGGAATATACAAAAATTAGCGGGCTTGCTCATTCGATTTTATAAGCTCATTTTTAATATGGAATAACTCGGCAAGGGCAAGCCTGCGTCTTGACCTGTAGGTATAAACGAGTGTTCCCCCCAGCATTATTGCCATTCCCAAAAGGCCGACGGCTCCGGCTTCCGGTCCAAAAGTTCCGCCGGTCCAGAAATCAGGGCCCTGCTGCGCAGGCCGGATAATGGAAGCATCAAGCATTGTGCCGCTGACTGGATATCCAAACACCGATCCCTGGACAAAGTTCCAGCTAAAGTGTAATCCAACGGATAGTCCCAGGCTTCCGGTCAGCAGGTAGGGGACGGCCAGCACAATACCGGCAATTATGATATTAAAGATAGCTACGGACGAAACATTGGGATTAAATGCGTGCATAAAGCCAAAGAGCATAGAGGTGGTGAGGGTTGCTATAGCAGCGGCGCCCCGGGTACCCAATTGGGGATAGCGGAGTCCTTCAGTTAGGTTCAGAATTTGGTAGCCTCTGGAAAGCAATTCTTCATAAAAACCTACCAGCAGCATGGCGCTGAAAGAACTCAACAGGGCTACAGGAAAGGAGTAGTCGATGGAGGATGTCCAGCCCCAGCCTGCGATGGTGACCCAGCCGAGCTGCCATTCTATAGCGAAAATAACCGCTATAGCCAAAGAGCCCCAAAACACTCCGGCGGCGAAATCCTTTATCCACCGGCGGTCAAAAGTCAATCCATAGGCTGACACCGGCCGTTTATCGAGCAGCCGGGCGGCAAACCAGATACTTGCTACCGTACCGATAAGCTGGGGAATTGCGCCGGTAATACTCAGCGAAGTTGTCCACAGGCTGTGAAGAGCCAGGGCAGCAAAGCCTGAAATAAAGAAAAAAAGTACAAACTGAATTAACAGCCGCCAGCCGGCACGCAGACGATATTCCTTTTCATTAAAGAATAAATTCATAACTTAGGAAACATTGACCATTTTCTGATGGTTACGTTAGTATTAAAGGCCCAAAAGCTAAGTGAAACAAACTACAGTTTAAAATATATTATTTATGAGCGACCGATTTGTATTTGACGCACCCAAGCAGTTGATAGAACAGCAGTTCGGGATTCACTCCGATCGTGAAGATTATTTTGAATCCGATTATAATATCTCACCGGGAGCGCGGATTCCTATTATTATTAATGATTCGGAAGGGCAACGGCAGATCCGGCAGGCCTTGTGGGGCTTGCTTCCACCTGATGCTGATGATGAGCGGGCGGGAGCAGAACATTATGAAAGGGCGGCTGGTGAAATCGGCGATAATAGTTGGGTAGCAGAATGTTTGGAGATTCGCAGGTGTTTGATGCCCGCGCAAGGCTTTTATAAGTGGAAGACCACCAGTAAAAAGAGCACGCCTTTCTATATTCGACTGCTTACCAATGAACCGATGGCGATTGCAGGTGTTTATGGCATTTGGGAGTCGCCATCGGGCCGGAAGGTGTATTCATGTACAATGCTGACAACGGAAGCTAATGTGCTGGTACAACCCGTGGGCGATGCTATGCCTGTAATTATTGACCAAGAGGATTATGAGGAATGGCTACATCGGGAAATACTGACAGATGAGGCTCGCGACCGTCTTATTCGGACTTACCCGATGGGAAAGATGGCCGTAAATCGGGTATCCGAAAAGGTGAATGATGTAGATAATAATGGTCCGGAGCTGATTCAACCCATTCCTAAATAAGACGGGATTTATGCCCGGGAAGAGCCTTTGCGAAAAGATTATGCTTGAGCAGAAGACCAATCAGCGTAGTATTCATAATTAATAAAGATAGGATACAAATTTAATTGCCCGGCTTGTATTGTAAAAAAAGGGAATAATGGCTAACTTAGGGGTCTAACTTTGATCGACATCATATTTTTATGCTTTATAATATCATTTTAGCTGTTATCATTCTCGTTTGCGTACTTTTAACAATTGTTATATTACTGCAGCCGGGACAAGGCCAGGGACTTTCCGGCGGTTTGGCCGGTGGTATGCAGGGCGGAGCCGGATTGGGTGCCCGCCGAACGGCTGACCTTCTATCAAAATCGACCACCGTATTAGGTTCGGCTTTGCTGGTGCTTTGTCTCGTTGCTAATTTTACTATTGATCGTGGTGGATCGTCTGAAAGTGCTGTTCAGCAGCAGGGAGTAGAGTTGCCGGCCCAGCAAAATGAATCCTCAGAGAGCCCGTCAGCTGTTCCACAGATGCCGCAAAATGATGGCGGTCAGAACAACAGCGGAAATGACGGCGGATCCGGATCCGAAGGCGGCAACTAATTCGCTTGGTTTTTTATAATGAGAAAGCCCGACTCGGCTGAGTCGGGCTTCTTTTATTTAGCCCATCTTAGTCGTTCATAAGCTCAGCAAACAACCGGTGCGATTTTATGCGCTCCTGATGATCAAAAAGATAGGAGGCCATCATTATTTCATCAGCCTTTGTCTGCTTCAAAAAGTCGGAGAGTTCTGAGGCTACCGTTTTTTTGCTGCCCACAAAATTATATTTCAGCATTTGTTCTGCCGCCATTTTAGTTCGCATATTCCAAACTTTGCTCATATCATCAACAGGAGGCGGCATAGGATGTCGTTTGCCGGTGACGATGCCTATAAACAGTTGTTTTAGCGAGGTAGCCAAATATTCAGCCTGTTCGTCAGTATCAGCCATAACAATATTTATGCAGGGCATAACGTAGGGTTCGTCCAGCTGATCGGAGGGTTGAAACTTGCTGCGATAGACCTCAAGGGCCGCCATCAATTGTTGCGGCGAGAAGTGACTGGCGAAAACGTAAGGCAGCCCCATTGCAGCCGCCAGGTGTGCACTGTCGGTGCTGGATCCCAATATCCATAGCGGAATATTGGTGCCTTCACCGGGGATGGCTCGCACGTTGTTTTGGGAGTTGTGATCCGAAAAATACTGTTGCAGCCGCTTTATGTTATCAGGGAAGTCGCGGACTTGCTGCATCCGATCGGGACGAATAGCCTGTGCCGTAACCTGATCAGTGCCCGGTGCGCGTCCCAATCCCAAATCAACACGGTTGGGATAAAGGGAAGCCAGCGTACCGAACTGCTCGGCAATAATCAGCGGGGAATGATTCGGAAGCATCACGCCGCCCGAGCCAATGTGGATAGAATCAGTTGCTTCAGCAATATATCCAAGCAGCACCGAAGTAGCTGAGCTGGCGATATTTTCCATATTGTGGTGCTCGGCCATCCAAAAGCGGCTATAGCCCATCTCTTCCACTTCACGGGCAAGGTCGCGGCTGTTATGAATGGCATCAGCGGGGCTTTGGCCCTCGTTGATAACGGCCAGATCAAGGACAGAATATTTAATATTATTTACTGACATAGCTTAAATTAGGTTATTAGTGTGGGTACAACCATAGCTGGGGCGCAACGTTTGTTTAATAAGCGGAGGCTTCATCCAGCTGCTGCATGTCTTCGTCATCCAAATCGGTATTTACAGCTTCCAAGAAGGCATCCAGGTGGTGCTCTTTTGTAGCACTGGCAATAGGAGCAGTAATAGTCGGCTTGTGGATGAGCCATGCAAGGGCTACACCAGCCTGGCTGATGCCGTGTTTTTCGGATACAGCGTCCAGGGCCTCAAGGATGCGGAAGCCGCGATCATCCAGATATTTTTTAACTCCAAGTCCGCGCTTGCTTTTATCCAGGTCGTTTTTGCTGCGATACTTACCGCTCAAAAAGCCGCTGGCCAGCGAATAATAGGGGATAACCGCTAAATCTTCTTCCCGGCACATTGCGGCGTACTTTTCTTCAAAGTTTTGCCGATCGTATAAGTTATATTCAGGTTGCAGTACCTGGTAGCGAGGCAGCTTACTTTCCTGACTGACGCTGAGCGATTCCTCGAGCCGTTCCGGCGATAAATTAGAAGCTCCGATGTTCTGTACCTTGCCGGCATCAATCAGTTTTTGATAAGCGTAGAGCGTTTCCTGCGCCGGTATATTTTTGTCATCCCAGTGGCTCAAATACAGATCAATATGATCCGTTTGCAAGCGACCAAGAGATTTTTCTGCCTCCTGGAGGATGTAATCGAAGCTTAAGTTTGTATGCTCACCGCCCATAGCTGAACCCACTTTAGTGATAATGGTCATTTTATCACGAGTACCACGCTTTGTCATCCATTTGCCTATGATCGTTTCCGATTCACCGCCACTGTTGCTGCCCACCCAGTGCGAATAGGAGTTGGCAGTATCTATAGTAGTAAATCCGGCTTCAAGTAGCATATCCAGTATCCGGAAGGATTCTTTTTCATTGAGCGTCCATCCAAATACGTTGCCGCCAAATACGATGGGCGGAATCTGAAGGTCTGTGTTTCCTAATGGTTTCGTATCCATAGTTTATGCATTTACAGGTTCTGGTTGTAGTTCGGTTTCCGGTTGGTTGCGCGTTTTACGCTGATAAAACAGAATGATGATCGTCATGATAATACCGCAGCTTGCCAGCCCGGCACCTACCCAATCAGCGGAAGTTAGTCCGTAACCAAAGGCGATAGGCAGGCCGGCCAGATAGGCTCCGATAGCATTCCCGATATTAAATGCACTTTGGTTGAGGGAGGAGCCCAGCATTTTGGATTCTTCCGCGGCGTTTATCATCATCATTTGCACCGGCGTGGAAATACAAAAAGCGATCACGCCGATAACAAAGGTCATTACAAGTATAGAAATTTTACCCGATGCAAAAAAAGTATTGGCAATAAGTCCGCCGGCCATGAGGGTCAGTGCAATCATTACTGCTTTTAAAGGGTTTAGCTTTTCAGCCATTTTAGCGCCAATAAGATTCCCGATGGTCATGCCAACTCCGGCCAGCACCATAGCGTAAGGTACAACATATTCGGGATGGCCGGCCACTTCGGTTATCAGCGGTGCAATATAGCTGTACCACGCAAAAAAACCGCCGGTGCCAATGGTAGTGAGAACAAACACCAGCCATAATTGGGGACGTTTAAAAACTTTCAGATCCTTACGCAGCCCTTCGGTTGAGGAAGGCGGAAGAGCGGGCATCCAGTAGTAGATGCTGGTGAGCGTGATAAAGCCGATGATGCCCACAATAAGGAAGGCGATATTCCAGCCGTAAATATGTCCCAGGTAAGTGCCGCCCGGAACGCCCACTACGTTGGCCAGGGTGAGTCCGGTAAACATCGTGGCAATAGCTTGCGCCTCTTTTCCCGGTCGTGCCAGCTCGCTGGCTACTACAGCTCCAATACCAAAAAAGGCTCCGTGAGGGAGGCCTGCTAAAAAACGAAGTCCCATCATATAATAATAGTTGCCGGCAAAGGCCGAGGCGGTATTAAATATAGTAAACCAAACCATAAGCCCCATCAGGACGTAGTGTCCGCGCCATTTGCTGCAGATGGCTGTGAGCAGCGGTGCTCCTATAACGACTCCCAAGGCATAAGCGGATATAAAATGGCCCGCTTGTGGAATGGTGATATGAAGACCTTCGGCTACTTGAGGCAGGATGCCCATGATGACAAATTCAGTCATCCCAATGCCAAAACCGCCCAGGGCTAATGCTAAAAATGCTTTTTTCAAGGAATAAAAGTATTAAGTGTTATTTTGGGTAATTAGTTAAATAATAGAATTGACCGCGCCACCATCAACGTGCAGGGCCGCGCTGTTGGTAGCCGATGATTGCAGACTGGCCACGTAGGTCATCAGTCTGGCTACTTCTTCCGGGTCGGCAAAGCACTGGTTGAGCGAGTGGGACATACATTTTCAAAGAATTTTTTTGAGCTGATCAATACTTTATCGGTCTCTTCAGCTTGTTCCTGAAAATAACGCTCATTTGCCCGCTGTACGCCGCTCTTCATGTTTAGTTCAAACACCTCAACCTATTCTTTATCAGAGACCCCGACAAAATCAATCCGGTTCATTCATATTGTATAAGTGCCGAAACAACTCACCGTTGTTTGCGGCATGAATGGTTCGGGGCACAATAAACATAATAAATCAGTGACATATGTTGTATGTTGACAAGAAAATGATGTACAATGGCATTTGTTTTATCGTATAAATGATAGTTGGTTGATGTATCATAATTGGTCTAATATGGTTTGCAAATCGCGGCAAATATCATCGGCACTTTCGAGTCCAACCGATAGCCGAAAGATTCCATCTCCTGCATAGGCCCGGTAAGATGCTTCTTGCTTATCTGTAAGCTTGAATGTTGTATCGAGCATTTCATCAGTAGGCAAATAATAGATCAGGCTGTGATGATGTCCCAGTGAAACAGCATAATGAATAATTTCGAGCTGTTCGGCCATCAGTTTTACAGCCTGTTGTCCGTTTTGCACCTGAAAGGTGATCATACCCGAAAAATTATCCATCTGCTTGCAGGCCAGTTCGTATTGGGGATGGGAGGGGAGGCCGGGATATATGACCTGCCTGACGGCTGGATGTTCCTCCAACAGCCGGGCTACAGCCATGGCATTGTGCTCGTGGATCTTCATCCGCATGGGGAAAGTTGCCATGCCGCGCATGATGAGCCAGGCATTAAACGGACTGATAGCAGCTCCGGTTTTAATCAGGATTTTGCGTCGTATTTCTTGCATAGTTGCTTTGGAACCGGCTATTGCCCCACCGACGGCATCGCCGTGGCCATTCAGAAATTTGGTAAGAGAATGGATTACATAGTCCGCTCCCCACTCCAGCGGACGTGTGGCAACGGGAGTAGCAAAGGTGCTGTCAACGGCGACTTTCGCACCCACTTTTTGGGCTTCTTCAACGACCGTTTCTATATCCGTTAACCTAAGCAGCGGATTGGCGGGGGTTTCAATATACACAAGCCCCGTTTCTTGCGACAGGGCCTCCCGCACGGCATCGTGGTCTGCCATATTAACCTTGTCAATGGTAATATCCAGCCCGGGGTATAGGTCGTTCACGGCTTCCGATACAGCAGCGTAGCAAACATCACTTATTACCAGCCTGTCGCCTGCTTTAAGTTCGTAAAGCAGAAGAGCAGTTACGGCAGCCATACCGCTTCCAAAAGCAAGGGCATCGCCGGCAGATTCAAGGTTGGCTATTTTGTTTTCCAGCCGACGGACGGTGGGATTGCTCCAGCGGGTATAGAAGAACGGCAGCTCCTGATCTTGTTGTCCCTCAATGGAAAAAGAAGCATCATAAGGCGCTTTGAAGCTGGTTGAAAGTGCCATATCAGGCACAACAGGATTATAGGATTGAGATTCTTGTTCACCGGCTAAAATAGCACGGGTTGACAGGCTAAATTTGTTTAAATCATTCATGAAAATATGATACCAATTAATAGGTTCTTGTGCTGGCTCGTATGATAACAATTGAATCTATAGATACTGTTCCTTTATTTATACATTTTTACACTTTATGAATTATATTAGATTAAGACCATATAGAAAATAAGATGAAACGCTATAAACAATTCGACCATTTAATTGTTGAAGACTTTGAAGGAGATGAATGGCCCCATCCCCGGCATAACCATAACCACTTTGAGATTGCCTTTATATTCTCTGGAAAAGGCAGTCACCATTTGAACGGAGTAGAATCGGTATACAAAGGGGGCGACCTGTTCTTGTTGGGTCCTGAAGATGTTCATGAGTTTACCGTTCAGGAAAAAACGCGCTTTATCTATTTTAAATTTACGAAGCTCTATCTGACTGAAACAGCCGATGAGTCCACGCCCGAACAGTGGAACCGGCATATCGACCAGCTGTTATACCAACCCGAACGAAAGAAGGGGAATCTGTTGCATGATGATTATGACCGCGAGCGGGTAGGGGATTTGATGGAACTGATATCTCATGAATTTTATGAGAAACGATCACTGCATTATAACGTAATCTTCCAGCTATTTACGGCGGTAACGCTGATCATTAAGCGCAATGCGCAGGCCTTTGAGATGGCAGATCCAGAATCGCATAAAAATAAAGGGATCGCCCAGAATATGTTGGAATATATTGAATCAAATATTTACGATCCTTCCAGACTGACGCTACAAAGTTTGGCCGATGAATTTCATTATTCACCGAACTATGTGGGTACCTTTTTCAAAGAACAAGTGGGGCTTCCCTTCAGCGAATATGTAACCGAATACCGTCTGAAGCTGATACAGCAACGCTTGAAACACAGCCAGATCCGGATGAAACAGATTGCCGTTGAGTTTGGCTTTGTGGATGAAAGTCATCTGAATAAATTCATCAAGCGCAATCTGGGTGAGAGCCCCACAGCCATCCGGGAGGCCGTCCAGGATTAGTCTACATCAATAATCTGACCGGTTATATTGGTTCTGAGACTTTTTACATAGCCATTAACAACATCAGGCATAGCTGCAATTGGATGGCCGGGAAAATAGTCGCCCAGGGCTTCGGCCGAATCTTCAACTAAAGCCGGACTTACTGCATTGATGCGAAATCCCTTCTTGAGGTACTCTCCATAGGCGCCAATCACAAATCCATTGATAGCGTTATTGATGGTGCTTAACACTGCACCCTGAGGAATAGGATCATGGCCCAGGATGCCTGAGGTAAGCGTAACGCTGCCGTTCTCATTCAGGTAACTCATAGCCGTCAGCGCAATGTTGATTTGCCCCATCATCTTGCTTTTCACGCCTTCCAGAAAATGATCATTGGTTGTTTGGTCCAGTGGCTGCATAGGCGCGGAGCCGGTCGTGGATATTACGCCATCTACGGAGCCTACCTCTTCAAAAAGAGCCTGAATGGCCTCGGGCTTTGTGATATCGGTTTGGATATCTCCGGAAGTGTGTCCGGCTACCACAAGTTCATGGTCAGCAGCCAAACGCTCTGCCACTTTTGATCCGATGGTTCCGGTACCGCCAATTAGTAGAATTTTCATAAGTAACTTTTAATGTTGTTTGGAGTTATTCAATGAGTGCTAACAAAAAAGGTCTGAACTCCGTTTGCCGATTCTTTGTTTTTACAGCTTTTTATTTACTATTTGATCGCAGTAATGATACTATAACAAAAACTACTTTTCAGACGGCAAAATAGATTATCAATCTTGTTTAAAACTACAAACCAAACAACGCCAAAAGCAAAGAAGGATACGGCGCGGTTTCGGCGCATTCAGTGGGGCGTCGGGCTTACCGGCATCTCTGTCTTTGCACAGCTGTATCTTTTTCAGCCGCTCCTGCCTGAGCTGGGACGCACATTTTCTCTTTCCCCGGCCGTGAGCAGCCTTGCCGTATCGGCCGGTACGGCGGGTATGGCGACCGGCCTTTTTACGCTGGCCTTCTGGGCCGACCGGTGGCCGCGCAAAAATCTGATGTCGTTAAGTATGTTCGTTGCCGGCGGGTTGACTGTTTTATCGGCTGCTTCTCCCGGCTTTACAACTTTGGTTGTATTTAATTTTTTAAAAGGAATGAGTATTGCGGGTATTTCAGCCGTTGCATTAGCTTATTTATCGGAAGAAGTCTCCGCCGCTTCCCTTGGCTTGGTGATCAGTCTGTATTTAAGCGGAAATATCCTGGGCGGCATGTCGGGGCGTGTGGCTGCCGGTCTGTTAGGCAGCTGGATAGGATGGAGGGGCGCCACCTTTGCCATCGGTATATTCGGACTTGCTCTGGCCTTTGCCTTTCAGCGAGTCCTGCCCAAATCCAACTTTTTTAATTCCCAAAAAGTACGACCGGCCTATAAATTTCGGCAAATGAGATCGTTCTTGCGCCGGCCCCGGCTGCTTTCATTATTCATATTGGCTGCCTTAATGATGGGAATATTTGTCAGTGTCTATAATTATCTGAATTACCGGCTTGAGGCCTCTCCTTTTTCACTCCCGCACTATCTAATCGCTTTTGTGTATGTGATGTACACGGCCGGAATAGGCGGCTCAATATTAGCGGGGAGATGGTCGGATTCATATTCATCCTCAGCTGTTTTAAAGGCTCTACTGATAACACTTATCATTGGGTTGCTCATGCTTTTGTCCGGTCGTATTTGGATATTTATTCTTGGCCTCGGTATCCTGACCTTTGGATTTTTTGGTGCCCATACCACGGCCAGCCGATGGGTATC
>DATGUX010000284.1:0-2679 GCA_035300985.1 Fodinibius sp. | reverse complement strand
ATCTAACCGAAGAAGCCAATTATGCGATATATCAAGAACCATCCGAGCTGCTAACCCTGCCGAAGCAGGGTTTTCGTTAGAAAAGATCAGTAGCCCGGTATTTCAATGCCGGGCGGCGGATATGTCGAGGCTCTAACCACACGGAATGAATTCCAGTGCTATTGATGATTCTAAGTCGTGTTGTTTTAGTACACCTGTTGACCCCTAAATCCCCTAAAGGGGACTTGTAGTAGCGATGTTTCAATAATATTGAAAACCTTATCACTAATTGTTCCCTTGAGGGAAGTACCGTAGCCCTTTGTTGGGAGACGTAGTTTGAACCAGTATTCAGCTGCCCATCCTTGATCTTTGCTTTTCCACCGACCCAGTCATTTCGAACGAAGCGGAGTGCAGAGAGAAATCTTCCAGTCAGATACTCCGTTCTAAGTAAAAGATCTCTCGTAGCTGTCCGAGATGACAGCGAGTAGTTTATCCTGTAATAGTAGTTTACCATGTAAAAAACCCACCATTTGACGCAGAGCGACGGAACGAGATATATGTCAGGCGGGAATCATTGCTCCTGCTCTTCTCCCTGTGCTCTGAGCAGCCTTTTCAACGGTACGGTAACGGTAAGCTGAGTGCCCGTCCTCTGACCCTCAGGTACATCCTCAATAGTAAATGTTCCATTCATCAGGTCAACTCGGTGCTGTATAATGCGCAGACCTTTGCCGTTTGTGGGCTCTGAAGCAGCTGAAAGTCCCACGCCGTCATCCCGGACCTCAAGACGAAGATGACCGTCCTCTTTGCTGATATGGATGTTTATTTTCTTAGCTTTTCCGTGAATGGCTGCATTTTTAACCCCCTCCTGGATAATGTGATATAAATGAGTGGCAGCTTCTAAATTTTTTATCTCCCCTGCTACTTTCCCGGCTTCCAGGCTGCATTTTACCTCGTGTACTTTTTGCGCCTGCCGCACCAGCAGCCGCAAAGTATCAGAAAAGCCCTCCTCTTCAACATCTACAGGAATAATATCGTGGGCCAGATCTCTGATGCCGGAAATATTTTCATCGATCATCTTTTTTACTCTTGAGATATAGCCTGTAGTCTCATCATCCAACTCCGCCACATTATCCTGAATCTCATTAATCATAATTTTTACAGCGGCAAGAACCTGGCTTAGGTTATCGTGTAAATACTGACCCAGCCGCCAGCGTTCTGAAACATTATTGCTAAGTATCTCGCGCTGATACTGCTCACTTCGGTCTAACGCTCTTTTGAGGTCTTCTCTAACCTCATACCGTTCTATAGCTAAACCTATGATATTCGCCACCACCTGCAGAAAATCGATTTCATATTCATTAAACTTCCGCCGGTTATAACAGTAGAATCCAAACAGACCATAGGTTTTCTCCGACCCCCGCACGACGATATGGATGCTACTCACCAGTTTTTCATCCGCTAAAAAAGGCGATAACTGGAAACGCTCTTCTTCTCCATAATCGGTCACTATAGTCGGCTCATTATTTAGTATGGCAAAACCGATATCCTTTTTCTCATCCACGGTCACCGGGTTGCCCCGCTTGGCACAGCCGGCCTGGGCATTAATTTCCAACGTATCTCCTTCCTCACCTTTGTTCAAGGCATAAATCACTGCACAATCCAGTTCCAGGCTTATACAAGCCAGATCGATTGCTCGTTTTAAAACGGCCTGTACATCACTTTGTTCCAATGCATACACCCCTAAAGTAGCCAGCGTTTGCTGATAGGACTGCTCCCGGATGGTCCGGCGGGCCTCCTTAAGCTGAGTAAACTCCACAAAGGTAAGCACTACGCCCTCTATTTTATCTCCGGTAGAGCGATAAGGCCGAATGCGCGCCATATACCAGCGCCCATCGTGGCTGTGGACTACCTTTCTGACGGTTCCGAGGGTTTTATGAACCTGCTCTATATCATTCAACAGGGACTCATATTCCAGATTATGGGTGATATCTGCGATAGGGCGTCCTTTATCAGACGAGTTGAGACTAAACAGTGCTTTGGCCGAATCAGTAAACTGCTGAAGGCAAAAATTATCATTTACAAATATAATGCCTACTTCCGTGGCTTCCATCAGGTTCTTGAAATCGCTGTTGGCACGATCGAGCTCCTCGACTTTATTTTCCAACTCTCGGTTTACAGTTTTGAGCTCTTCATTCGAGGTTTCATACTCTTCCACCATTACCTGCAGCTGCTCTTTGGTATATTCCGGCTCTTCCCCATCACCCTCGTCGGGAATATAGCTATGAGACAAAGCCTCTTTATACTTTATCAGCTCATTGGCTGTTTGCGATACCGGCAAGGTAAAATCAATGGATCCCGCCTCAATAGCACGTTGAGGCATCTCCGGGTACTGGGCTTCTTCCGGATCCTGGGCGATGGTCAATCCACCGGCTTCCTTTATGGCCCTCAATCCGGCAGTACCACCATGGCCCGTGCCAGACAGAATCACACCAGCCGCCTGCTCACCTTTTGCCTCGGCCAGCGACCGGAAGAACTGATCAATAGAAGCCAGCCCGTGCTTTTGTTCCTGTTCTGACGGTTCAAGATGGTTATCTCCCACTGCAGGTATCTTTTGAGGCGGAATCACATAGACATGCTCCGCTTCAATATTCACCTTTTTATTGACCTGCAGCACTTCTAAAGAGGTTTGCGTCTGCAGGA
>DATGUX010000283.1:0-2308 GCA_035300985.1 Fodinibius sp. | reverse complement strand
GCTTCTTGAGATAATGCTGTAAAATCCGATCGCTGTTGAAGAAATTTGAACTGCTTCGAGCATCCGCTGTTAATACCCGATTGGCTGGCCTATCCATAACACAACTCTTGTTTGAGTTACACGATTTCTTTACTATTAATTAAGTTTATTTAGCCACCAGAAGCAACCTCCATTATGATGTCCAGAGCAATTGTCATCACCCTTTTTTCTGTTTTATACATACTTAATTTGCCGGCAAAAGGATTTGGTAAGGAATATGCTATCCCGACCATCATTGTAGAAGCCGATATTCGCGCTGACGGCAGCGTACGCATTACCGAGCACCGCACCTATCACTTTGAAGGCTCTTTTTCCTGGGCCGACTACCGGCTGCCCCTTCAGGGTTATTCCGGAATCAGCAATATCCGGGTTACCGAAGCAGATACTGACTTTATCAATACAAATAGTGAAGAACCGGGCAGCTTTCAGGTACTCAGGACTGACGATGAAATCAAAATCAAATGGTTTTATGAGGTCAATGGTAGTCAAGAGCGAACCTTTACCATTGCGTATACACTGGAGGATGCTGTTGTTATCGGTCCCGAATGGGCGGAGTTTTTCTGGAACTACCTAAGCTCTGAACGTGAGAAAGCTACTGATTTACTGCGCATTCGAATGACCTTAACCAAAGCGGTTCCGGGCGACTCCCTTTACAGCTGGGCGCGGGGGCCACAGACTCAAATTAAACTCGAAAATAACGAGCAGGGCTACCAAGTAATAGCCCACGATCTGGATGATGATGAATTTGTGAAAATACGCAGCGTATTTCCCCGCAGTGTCTTTAGGGCGGATGCTGTTTCCACGACTGACCCCACCTTTACCCTTGCAAATGCCCGGGCGGATGAACGGGCGCATCAGCAAAAAGTCATAGCCGAGCAAAAAGAAAAGGAACGTTATGCCGGATACGGCCGGCAATTAGCCGGCGTCGTTTCTATCTTAAGCATCGCCGCCTTTTTGTTCTTCTATCGAACATATGGTAAACGCCATTCCGCCAGTCATATTTCTTCCTCAGAAACCATTATGATTCCGGGAAAACTTAAACCGGCGGCAGCAGGATGGCTGCTGGGGAATAGAACCATTACAAGCGCCCATCTCATGGCTACCCTGCTCGACTTAGCCCGCCGAAATTATTTTATCATCCGGGAGGTAGAAGCCAAAAAAGGATGGTTCGGAAGCAAGACCAAACAATTTAAGATTGAAAATACTGAAGGCCGTCCTGCTTTGGAATTAACGGAATGGGAAGCCGAACTAAAAACCTTCATATCCAAACAGATAGATAACGGAAATGATCGAATCGACACGCTTTTTTCGGAGAGCTCTTATAAAGCATCAACATGGTTCTCGGCCTGGAAAAAGCAAGTCAGCGGCTATTGCAAATCCAGGGGCTGGTACGACAAAGAAAGCTACAAAGGCGCGTTCGCCAACTTCGCTGTCCAGCTGCCATTGGTGGCTGCAGCAATTTTAGCGATCGTCTGGGCCGGACCTATTGGCATCATTCCTCTTATTCTGGCTATCGGCCTGGCAATCGGCTCTATAGGAATCATTCGTCGTACGCCCGAGGGCGAGCAAGCCTATAAACGCTGGAAAGCGTACCGGGAAGGGCTCAAAAATGCCAAGGCATATAGTATTGGCCACAAGCTTATCGGCCGTCATTATATCTATAGTGTTGCTTTTGGATTGTCTAAGAAAGAGATCAGGGCCATTTTCAAACAAATGGATACGGCTAATATAGTGCTGCCATGGGTTATCTTCTACGGCTCTGCCCAGCCGGCATCTGCTGATATAGCGGAGGCCTTCAGCAGCTTAAGTGCCACCGGGACCGCTGCTTTTCCGGGCGCCGTCAGCTCCGGAGCAGCCGGAGCCTCAGCCGGTGTGGCCGGCGGAGGTGCGGCCGGAGGTGCCGGGTAGACTACCTGTCAGTCAGTGCCGCTACACCCGGCAATTCTTTGCCTTCCAGGAACATCAGGCTGGCCCCGCCGCCGGTGGAAACGTGCGAAACTTTATCTTCAAAGCCGGCCTGCTCAATGGCAGCTGCTGAGTCGCCGCCGCCGATGATAGTAGTAGCACCCAGATCAGTAGCTTTGGCCAAAGCAGCGGCCACGGCATTCGTGCCATCGGCAAAATTATCCATTTCAAATACACCCATGGGACCGTTCCACACCACGGTCTGTGCATTTTTGATGATATTGCCGTAGGCGATGGAAGTCTGCGGGCCGATATCAAGGGCCATCCAACCGGACTCGATGCCCTCTTCATCCACCACCTTATG